>NZ_JADQAH010000015.1:0-65090 GCF_022129225.1 Psychrobacter sp. Ps7
TTTTCATGGGGTAATTATGATCTCAATGTATTTGGTTATCAAGGTATGTTCAATCCTAGGTGACAACGGTTGACGCCTGATATCCATGCCCTAGAAGGACGTGGTTTTACGGCGCTAGATGATAAAAGTATTAATAATAGAAAACGCTCAGCTTTTGAGTATAACGAAGTTTGGTTGGTTTTTCATAATTCAACGGCTATAACAGCAAAAATACAACGATAATAAAACGAACCATCATGCTGTGATAGTAATTATGCTCAAGGCATCAATCATAAAAAAGACGCTAAGAATTATCTTAACGTCTCTATATAAAGTCGATTATCAGTATTAATAATTAAGGTTTTGCAGGCTTAACCAACTTCACTAATGGCGCATAGCCTGACTGCGGCATCACATCGACTGGAATAAACTGTAGCGCCCCGCCATTGATACAATAGCGCAGCCCGCCACGATCTTTTGGCCCATCAGGGAATACATGACCCAGATGTGAGTCTGCTACTCGCGAGCGAACTTCAGTGCGTACCATATTAAAAGCGGTGTCTTCATGCTGGGTAATGACTTGCATGTCAATCGGCTTGGTAAAGCTTGGCCAACCACAGCCAGATTGGTATTTATCAGTTGATAAAAATAAAGGCTCACCGCTCACCACATCGACATAGATACCCGGCGCAAATAAATTATCATATTCATGGCTAAAGGCGCGCTCAGTACCGGCATCTTGCGTGATATTGTATTGTGCTTTGGTCAAGGTGTTTTTGAGCGCGCCTTTATCAAATCCTGCGTAACGCTTAGGATTTAAAGTCTCAGCAACGGTACTTACAGGTGCAAGCTTGGTACGCGCAGTACCTTCTGGTTTATCATCGGCAAGGCTTAAATCAACATGACAATAGCCGTTTGGATTTTTTGCCAGATAATCCTGATGGTACATTTCAGCTAAGTAGAAATTGTCTAGCGGCTCATTTTCTACTACAATTTTTTGTTTATACTGGCTTTGCACACGTTGGAGGGCAGCATCAATCACTGCTTTATCTTCTTTATCGGTGTAATAAACGCCTGAGCGGTACTGCACACCGTGATCATTGCCTTGTTTGTTGAGGCTGGTTGGATCTATCACGCGGAAGTAGTATTTTAAGATAGTATCAAGGTCTGTTTTATCCGCATCGTAAGTGACTTTGACGGCTTCGGCATGACCTGAACCACGAATCACTTGCTCGTAACTTGGATTGGCGGTATCACCGTTGGCATAGCCTGATACAGCGTCGACCACACCCTCGACGCGCTCCATGTAAGCTTCTACGCCCCAAAAGCAGCCGCCCGCCAAGTAGATTGAGCGCGTATTAATCGCTTTGCCTTTATCGTTATAATAAACGCCCTCTTTTTGTTTGATGGTTTCAATCTTGCTGTTGTTGTCTAAGGTTTGCGCGTTTGCTGGTTTAGCACTCCCTGCTTTAAGCTCAGCAAAATCATTATTGGCATTTTCAGCAAGGGCATAGGCTTGCTCTGCCGATATATTGCCTTTCACCAAATGCACCAAGTTGCCGCTTTTATCGAGTATCGCCCAGCTTGGATAAACTTGCACACCAAGTTTATTAATCAGCTCGCCTGAAGCGTCAGACAATACTGGTAGCTTTGGATAGTCTGCTTGGACGCCTGCATACCAAGTGCTAAAGTCGCTATCGGCTTTTTCGTTTAGATGACCGGGACTGACAACAGTCACGACATTTAAATCAGCGAACTTGGGATCGGTGCGCCATTCTTCGGTTTCTGCCAACGTACCCAAACATAATGGGCACCAGCTTGCCCAAAATTTAATCAATGTCGGTTTATTAGGGTCAATGACTGCTGTGCCCGTGTCACCTAAGCCTTTTGTCAATTGCGGCAGCGCTCGCATTTGTCCAAGCATATCGGAAGGCAGCATGTCACGTGAGCTAGTCACTCCACTGTTTTGCTTGGCTGATTTAGTCGTGCTACTTGCATTGCTCTCCGCACTACTCATTTGTCCACAAGCGACCAATATGCCAGCACTCAGTACTGTCGTGACACCAACGGCACTAATGTTTTTTAGCCAACGTGATGAATCACATGGTGAGTCTGTCGCTAACTTATTAGTATGACTATGATCATTATGGCGAATTTTCTTATGCGGCATGCGAGGTCCTTTTTACGAAGTCTTACGATCATAAACTGAGTTTTTATGCTCGCTCATGATCTTCTTACGTAATCAATGAGAGTGGATAAATCAAGATTTTAGCAAAGCTAATAAACTATTAGAGTATCTTAATAGTATACATCGATGATGGAGTTTACTTTAATAGTAACTAAGGGGTTGCTACACTTTTTTAACACCAGTGTAAGAATAATGATATAGACAGAAATCTATCATTTTGCAGGTGTAATTTATAAAACAGCATTTAAAAAAACGTCGTATTATTTTTAAATTAAATTTTGGCACGCATAAATTGCGCCACATACTCATCAGCTGGGTTGTGGCGTAATTCACTGGGTGTATCCGTTTGTACCAAACGCCCGCCATTTAAAATACTAATCCGCTGACCGACCTTAATCGCTTCATCGATATCATGAGTGATAAAGACGATGGTTTTGTTTAGCCGTGCTTGTAGCTCAAGTAGTTGGTCTTGTAATTGGGCACGAATAAGGGGATCAAGGGCAGAGAAAGCCTCGTCCATCAGCAATATTTGATTGTCGGTTGCTAAGGCACGCGCAAGCCCTACTCGCTGCTGCATCCCTCCTGACAGCTCATCAGGGTAACTTTTCTCCAAATTTGCTAGCCCAACTTCATTAAGCCAATGCCGAGCAACCTCGTGGCGTTCTTTGATACTCATTTTTCGCACTCGCAAGCCGTAAGCGACGTTTTGCAGCACCGTCATATGTGGCACCAAACCAAAATGCTGAAAAACCATACTGAGTGTCTGCTGGCGATAATGCTGTAGCGCTTTATCATTTAGCTCTAAAATATTAATAGCAGACGATGATCTTCCATTTTCTAATACATCAGCAGAGGGTTTGGCATTAGTGGAGGGCTTAGCAATAGTAGACGGCTTAGCATTAATAGAAGTATCAACCCATATTTTACCGCTGGTTGGGTCAATCAAACGATTGATATGGCGTATCAAGGTTGATTTTCCTGAACCTGACAAGCCCATAATACAATGCAGCTCACCTGCTTTAACGCTTAAATTGATGTCATAAAGCCCGACCGAATAGCCTGTTTGTTCCTTTACCTGAATACTATCCATACCTTCTGCTAGTAATGCCAATGCAGACTTTGCTTGCGAGCTATTGGCATTATAAATCTTGCTGATATTTTCCAATTGAATATGATTCATGATGGCTCTCATTTTTATTTTTCTAGTTATCATTATGATTAGGGCGTGTTGAACATTCGACCAGGGCACTGATAATTAACCAATGGGATGCCTGCCAGCATCGATGGTTTTTTGCCGAGCACGCTTGCCTTGACCGAACGCTTGGGTGATACGGTCAATGATAATGGCAACGATGACAATCGCCGTACCTGCTTGCAAGCCCTGACCGATATTAAGCGTTTGAATCGATTGCAACACATCTTCACCAAGCCCCGGTGCGCCAATCATAGACGCGAGCACCACCATAGAGAGCGACATCATCACCGCTTGATTCACGCCCGCCATAATACTGGGTAATGCTTGCGGCAATTTAATCCAAATGAGCAGCTGCAAGTGTGTGCTACCGAACGAGCGCCCTGCTTCGACCATCTCATGATTGACTTGGGTAATCCCCAATGTCGTCAGCCGAATCAGTGGTGGCAAGGCATAAATAATAGTGGCAAATAACGCAGGCACTTTGCCAATCCCAAATAACATTAATACGGGTATCAAATAGACAAAACTTGGCATGGTCTGCATCACATCCAGTATTGGCGTCACAACCTTGCGAAGAATTTTACTGCCCGACATAGCAATGCCTATAGGAATACCAATCACGACGGTCACCAACACTGATACGATGAGCAGTGCCAAGGTATCAATCAATGCGCCCCATAGTCCAAATGCACCAATGAGAAAAAGTCCTGCGCCGCATGCCAGTGCAAACCAGATTTTACGGACACCAAACCATGCCAATACGCTCACAAGCGCAATGATAAGCCAAGGCGGCATAGTGGTTAATAGACGCTCAATCGGTAGCAATAGATAGGTTAACGCCATGGTACTGACAGTACGAAACACATCGCCATAATTTTGGACAACGCTTGCTAATGTATTATTAAGCGGCGTCTCAAGTGACCAAGAAGGAAAGCTCGATAATGAGGTCGCTCGATTAGTGCTAGAGACGGTTGCATCTGAAGTGATAGCCTCGCCCGTTAAGCTGATGCCTAGCTTAGCCGCAAGGTTACTGGCTGCTTCATCAGACAACCATGCTTGCCAGACGCTCGGATATTTACGCAAAAATGCTAGTGCTTGCTCATCGCCACTGCGTTTATTTTCACTCATCTCCAAGATAGCACCATTGAGCTCATCGGAGCTAAACTGAACTTTTTTAAAGACATCAGCAAGCTCTGGATTGGATTCAATAAAGGGGGTAGATACTGCGATACCTAAAGGTGAGACAGGGAAGCCAGACACACAATCGGCGGTGCCATCCGCTCGTAACAAATCTTGCCAACAAGCGTCATCATGGGCAGGGAACTCTAATGGCGCAAAGTCATATTTTGCCATCAAGCCCGTAGGCTGCCAGTAATAAAACAGTAGTGGCTTATGTTGCTCAAAAGCAGAGGCAATCTCAGCGTCGAGCGCTGCCCCAGTGCCGGGATGGGCATTATTAAAGATACTGTCCAAACCTGTATTCTTCAGCAAGCGAGTATTGAAAATCTCACACGTCCAACCAGACGGACAATTCATAAAGCGTGATTTGCTAGGGTCTTCAGGATCTTTAAACAGCTCAGCATATTTAGGCAAATCTTGATAACTGCGTAGACCTGGGTTTTCTTCTAATACATATTTGGGTACATACCAACCTTGAGTTGCGCCGCCTTTGAGCGTATCACCGATGACTGCCACTTTATTCTGCTCGATGGCTTGTTCCATAATTGGCGAGCGTCCAACCCACTGCTCCCCAATCACTTGAATGTCGTTTTGTGACAATGCCGTTTCGAGTGCAGGACCAGCACCCGGCACCTCTTCAATTGTACAATCATAGCCATCTTCAGCGATGTACTTAAGCACCCCAGAGATAAACTGACCGCTCTCCCATGTCAGAGCGCCAAATTTGATTGGTGAGTCGCAGGCTGCTGATGCCGATACTGGCAGTAACAGCACGCTCATGCATAGTAAACTTAACGCAATCCATTGGCGCATAAGATGTCCTATTTATAATTTTTATTATGGAAATGAACGCCCAAGTCAATAACATTATTGCTTTACGCCAAGCGTGTATTGCTTTTGACTCATTCAGTCGTTGAAGACTAGACAACGTCTTCATCTAAAACTAATACTACTATCGTTTAGGCTCACTACAAAGTGTAGCGATTTATAGACAAGATGACAAATGCTCATTAATTTTTTATCGCTTACTTTTATACAAAAAAATAGCACCTATTGAGATAGATGCTGTTTTTTAAAGTTGCTTATATGATTGCTCACAATGATTAGGTATTTTTGTTTACTTGAACGAAAGTTATGTCAACTTTGCTCACTTTAGCATTTGTTATTTTAAAAACATTGCCATGGCTTTTTTAAACAACCCGCCATAAGGTGGCAACAACAAATTCAACCCATTTAACTTGGATTGTACAAATACTGGTTTCATATGGCTAAGACGCTCGAATCCCGCTTTACCATGGTAAGCCCCCGTTCCTGAATCGCCAACCCCGCCAAACGGTAAGTCATGCTGGGCAACATGTATCAGCACTTCATTAATACATAGGCCACCAGAGACCGTATTGTTACGTACTTTCTCTAGGGCGTTATAGTTATCACCAAAAACGTATAACGCCAGTGGGCGTGGTCGCTCGTTGACAAAATGAATGGCATCATCAAGCGTATCGTAATGCATCAATGGCAAAATCGGCGCAAAAATCTCTTCCTGCATCACATCACTATCGGGGGCAGGCTCACTCACGATGACAGGCGGCATTAGACGCGTTTCGATATTAGACTCAGCATCAGTGAGCTTATGGATCCCATCGCTCGATAATGCATCTAGATAGCCTTTGACACGCTTAAATTGCTCGCCATTGATAATACGTGAGTAATCTGGATTGCTCTCAATATTTGGATAGTGCTTTTCCATCCACTCTTTTGCTAAACGGATAAACTCTTCATGATATTGGCGCTGAATCAGTACATAATCAGGGGCAATACAGGTCTGACCCGCATTTAGTGTTTTGCCCATCATCACACGATTGACGGCGTTTTCTAAGTTTGCGCCCTCTAACACGACGACCGGTGATTTACCGCCCAGCTCGAGCGTGACGGGTGTTAAGTTAGGAGCCGCCGCCGCCATGACTTTTTTGCCCACAGCCGTAGAGCCCGTATAAAGCAGATGATCAAAAGGCAGCTCACTAAAAGCAACCGCAATGTCTACCTCACCCAGTACTACACAAATCATGTCTGGTGAAAAATAACGAGCAATCGCACTGGCAAATGCTTGGGCGAACTGCGGTGCCGCTTCACTCATCTTGATCATAACTCTGTTGCCAGCAGTGAGTGCATCAATCATCGGTCCTACTGCTAAAAATAACGGATAGTTCCAAGGCACCATGATACCAACCACGCCCAATGGCTGAGGCTGGATTTCATTATGAGCTGGCATATACAGCGCTGAAATAGAAGCCCGCTGAACTTTCATCCATTTTTTACCGTGCTTTTTGGCATGACTGATACCAGTAAAGCTAGGAAACAACTCGGCAAACTGGGTCTCTGATTCGCTACGATAACCAAAGTCGGCACTGATCGCTTTGGCGAAACTGGCTTGGTTATCGCTAAGCATGACTTCTAGACTGTCTAGTTGGGTTTCACGAGTGGCCCAGTCATTGATTGGCTGCGTGCGACTGAGTGTTTGTAAGCGTAAAAATTGCGCTCGCATCTCATCAACCGTATTAGCAATACTAGGCGATTTTGGCGCAGGTTGCTGCAACATATCCGTGTCGATTGAGGTCTGCTCATTCATGTTTTGATTATTATCTGTCATTTATCTTCCTTGTCATCTGCGTTGGAGTCAATATACTCTATTGGGTTAGAGACTCTGTATTTCTAGGGCTTATCCTCATTTTAAAAATGGTGATAAACATGAGATAAATTGCCGTCAAACAAGGAAAGTAGCGCAAATAATATCGAGATATTAAGAAGCTATTTGACGATGTTTGGCAAAATTTAGCCATTTTCAGCCCATTTAGAAAGTAATCTATTGAATTAAGGACACGCCCTAATCAGCGGGTTGCATTGATGGCAACCCCTGAACATAAGTAATGCGATTCCATTCATTGCACTTTAATGTAGCGCATCAACGAATCAATGAACAGCACATTAAGTTGACTCCTGCGTCTGTATGGAATAAGTGTCTATAAACACGCATCACAATGCTAGAAATTTCATATTAAGCACTGAGAACTTTTGCTTATTATGGCTACTCCGTTAGGGCATTTATCAGTGTTTTGATTGTTGAGTTTTACAGCGTGACCAGAGATAATCTTGGGTACCAATCGCAAAAACTGCTACACTCACTATCGATATCACGACTAAATATCAGTGATACACCTCTTCGAACCAGACCACAATAAGACTGCGACTCTCATGCAAAACACCACGCAACAGCTTAATGACACACTGATCAGCAAATCTCTAACAACAGCCGATTACGTTCCCACTCTCGATGCGATGCTAGCACGTACACTTGCGCGTATTGACTTAAAAAAACAGCAAGGACTGCGCACACCTGACGAGTTATGGATTGTCGATCACAATGATGTCTATACTTTAGGGCAAGCAGGTAAAGAAGAGCACATCTTGCAACGTACCAATACGCCTATTATAAAAACGGATCGCGGCGGTCAAGTGACATGGCATGGTCACGGCCAGCTGGTTATTTATTGGTTGTTCGATTTGAATAGCTTGGGCTGGAGTGTGCGCAACTTGGTCTCGCATGCCGAGCAAGCAATCGAAGACGTCATCAATGACTGTTTGCAAAATCCTGCTTCATTAGACACGACAGCCATCAGCGCCCATGCGCGCCGTGACGCACCCGGTGTTTATCTATATGCTGATACATCTGTAGCGGATGATAAAATTATGCTTGGGAAAATGGCGTCACTAGGCTTCAAAATTAAACATGGATTTAGCTATCACGGTATTGCGCTTAATTTAAATTGTGACTTGTCCGCATTTAATGCGATTAATCCGTGCGGTTATGCGGGGATGCAAATGTTACGGTTATCCGACTTTATGGCTATGCAAAAAGAGTCAGATGAACAAACTGGTGAAGCCTTAAGCTATGAGCAAGTGACCCAAAAACTTATTGATAACATTGCTAAGCGTCATGCCGGACTCATTGAGCTACGCGCACTCGCACCCAAGTGAGTTCTTTTAGTCCGTTTTTGCATAATCTTTTTTTGCATAATATCGTGCACGCTTAGACTTAAGCATTGTGAGAAAATTTGAGTCAAACTTGTTATAATCGCAGGCGGCACATATTGGGCACAGTGATAATATCGCAGTGCCGCGACGTTATTCTTTTATCATCACTTATTATTCAAGCACTTAAAACAAAAGCAAATTGGAGTACTTTATGGCAGATTTTAATAAAATTTTGGACGCAGGCGATGTAGACGGCGGCATTATCAACGTAGTAGTAGAAATCCCAGCTGGTAGCAGCCATAAAATTGAGTGGAATCGTGAACTGGCGGTATTTGAGCTTGATCGTATTGATCCACAGATTTTTGCCAAGCCTTGTAACTACGGTTTTATCCCGCAAACGCTTGACGAAGATGGTGATGAGCTTGATGTGTTATTGCTGACTGAGCAGCCGCTACCAACTGGTATTTTCCTAAAAGCCAAAGTCGTTGGTGTGATGAAGTTCGTTGATGATGGCGAAGTCGATGATAAGATCGTCGTCGTACCTGCTGACGACCGTGATACAGGCAATGCTTATAACAGCCTAGCGGATCTACCAAAGCAGCTAATCAACCAGTTAGAGTTCCATTTCAGCCACTATAAAGATCTGAAAAAACCAGGTACTACGGTCGTTGAATCTTGGGGCGATGTTGCAGAAGCAAAAGAAGTCATCAAAGAGTCGATCCAACGCTGGAAAGACCTATAGGTCATCAAAAATTGGTAGAAATACTAATAAATGATAGCTATCAAAATACCGCAGTCATTATCGTGATTGCGGTATTTTTTTGATTGAATATTACTGCTGTAAAATGGTTATAATAATCAACACTATCGATGCCTATTTTTCATATCGCCATAAGGACAGTCATGTTTAACCCCGACCCTAGCTCAAAACCAGTCAACCCAAAGCTGCCAAGAGACGTCATCATGATGATCGAAAAAAACAATTTAGTGATGGCGATCAAAACTTTGGCGGCAGATGAAGACATTAGTATGGATGACGCCAAGAATAGGATTGATGCCTATGAGACACAACTAAAGGTGAAGCAGCAGCAAAAACTCAACACTATCGCCAGCAAGCAAGGCATTCCTAACCATGCTATTAGCTTTGATAGAGAGCAAGGTGCTGAGGATGAAGCTGGACATCTGATAAAAAATCGCGTCAAAACGACTAAGCAAAGTCGAGGATTCAAGAGTCTACAAAATGGTGTGGACAGCCAGCTTAATGATTTAGGCTATAAAAAACCGCTGATACCCTATTGGCTGAAACGGCTATTGGTGATTGCCATCATTATGGCTGGATTATTTTGGATATTATGGCGAGTATTTGGTTAAATAGGACAGGATATCGTCGTGTTAATTTTTTTATAGTCTGTTATAAGTGGTTCTGTTATATCAGTCTGTTTTAAGTAGTCTACTAATACGCATGAGGGCTGAAATAACTGGTTTCTTTGAGGTATAGCCTTTTCTAATATCTCTATTACTTTAAATATGAACAAAGGACATCAAGATGAATAAGGAACTACCGAATGATAATACTGGAAATGCATTGCAAAGATTAAAAGATGATGGAACAGATTTGACAAAAATGATCGAAATAGATTTTTTTATCTCAGTACCATCTGAGAGTTTTGGAATCTTAGTAGTAGAAAAAATTAAGGAAGCTTTACCAAATACTACTTTCAGCATTGAAGAGGAAGAAGATGATTTTACATGCTATTGTAAAATATCCATGATTCCTAACTATTATGATGTAGTAGAAACTGAATCATTACTGAATGCTATAGCAGAGCCGTATGGTGGTTATATAGATGGTTTTGGATCTTTTGGTAATTAAATCAAAAACCAACCTTTGAGTTATATTGAACAAACTGTAGAGATAAACCTTATAGATTTTAATCAAACAGCTCAGTAGTCATAACCTATACTGTAAATTTCATAGTCATGAAAGTCATATCTAAAACTAGTAGTTCGACTCCTGTATAGCGCACCGATCACAGATAGAATATATATGGTAAGTACACCATGAAGTATACTGCGACTATTTCAGTGGGCAAAACCATTGATACTATTAGCTTACAGCCGAGTGTTCAAGTCCTCACTAGGAAACCATAGCCTTAATTTTTTCTGAAAGTATTCTTTTAGACACATGTTTTTTTAGACTGAAATATGCATAAAAAACAGATGAGATTACATGTAATTTACTTTATTTATTCTGTTCAAGATCTTTTAGTATGGCACAATCGGCGTTTGCATCACCTGAGCAATGATCAGCTGAAATCTGTAGTGAGCTCACCATATCTTGCAATTGAGCTATTTTTTGGTTCAAAGTTGCGATATGTTGCAGTGTCAATTGTTTAACATCAGCACTCTGCCGATCTGTATTTTTCCGCAAATCAAGCAACTCTTTCATCTGTTTGGACGAAAAACCTAAATCACGAGCCTGTCTTAAAAAGCATAAGTCTTTTATATCTTGTTTAGAATAGATTCGATATCCTGAATTTGAGCGTTTTGCGGCATCAAGTAACCCAATCTGTTCATAATAGCGGATCATTTTGGGAGAGATTCCTGATTGCTCTGACGCTTGACCGATATTCATAACTTTCCTCCTGATATAAAAAGGGTTAAAGCCAAACGGGTACTTTAACCCTATATTAACAGTTCTACGCTTTAATCACGGGCACCTGAAAGTACTTTAAGCGTAAGGCATTACCTAGTACAAAAACAGAGGATAGCGCCATTGCGCCTGCTGCAAAAATAGGTGACAACAAAATTCCAAATGCTGGATATAAAACCCCTGCGGCAATTGGAATTAAAGCAATGTTATAGAAAAATGCCCAAAATAGATTTTGTCGAATATTTTTGATGGTAGCCTGACTTAAAGCAATCGCATTAGGAACCCCTTGTAAACTACCTGACATTAACACTACATCTGCGGCTTCAATTGCCACATCTGTCCCTGTGCCAATTGCCAGTCCGACATCAGCTTGAGCAAGAGCGGGTGCATCATTAATACCATCACCAACAAAAGCCACTCGTCCATATTGTTGTTGCAGTTGACGTATTGCATCTACTTTTCCATCAGGCAACACTTCTGCGATCACTTGATCAATATGTAATTTTGCTGCAATAGCTTGCGCAGTATGCCGATTGTCCCCTGTAATCATTGCTACTTTTAAGCCCAGTTGATGTAAACCTGCAATCGCGGCATAAGTGGTGTCTTTAATGGGATCTGCAACGGCAATAATAGCAACCAATTTCTGATCAATCGCGACATATATGGGGGTTTTAGCTTCTTGTCCTAAGTGCGCGGCTTCGTCTTTAAAGGGAGTAACATCAAGTCCTAATTGCTGCATATAACGATCAGCACCAATATGAACGGCTTGACCTTCAACTCCTGCTTTGATTCCAAATCCCGTCACAGAGTCAAAAGTGGTAATCGGCAATAAGCTAATATTCTGTTGCTCTGCGGCCTGAACAATGGCTAAGGCAATGGGATGTTCAGATTTTGCTTCAACCGATGCCACAATACGCAAGACTTGCTCACGTTCGAACCCTGGTTGGACATAAAAATCTGTTAAGGTTGGTTTGCCTTCAGTCAATGTGCCAGTTTTATCGACAGCAATGACTTTTACTTCCTGTAAAGCTTGTAACGCTTCACCTTTGCGGAATAAGACGCCCATTTCTGCGCCGCGACCTGTACCAACCATTATGGATGTAGGGGTTGCCAATCCCATTGCACAGGGACAAGCAATGATTAGGACGGCAACGGCGTTGACGAGACTAAACGTCAACGCAGGGTCAGGACCAAAGATAAACCAGACTATAAAAGTGAGCATTGCTAAGAGCATGACCATGGGGACAAACCACATAGTGACTTTATCAACCAATGCCTGAATCGGTAATTTAGACCCTTGAGCCTGTTCAACCATGCGAATGATTTGTGCCAATACCGACGATTCTCCGATAGCAGTCACCCGAAAATTTAAGGTTCCATTCTGATTGACTGTTCCTCCGACCACTTGATCACCGACTTGTTTTTTGACAGGAACGGGTTCACCTGTAATCATGGATTCATCAATATAACTTTGACCTTCAATTACTTCACCATCGACTGGAACACGCTCACCGGGACGAATCTCAACAATCGTTTCTGTGGTCACCTCTGCAATCGGTACTTCAGTCACTTGCCCATTGTGGTGAACACGTGCTGTTTTTGCTTGCATACCCACTAGATGTTGAATGGCTTGAGAGGTACGCCCTTTGGCTTTTGCCTCGAAATAACGCCCTAATAAAATTAAGCTCACAATCACAGCCGCCGCTTCGTAATACACATTCACAGTACCCTCAGGTAGAACTTGTGGAATAAATGTTGCGACTAGCGAAAAACTATAAGCCGCCAGTGTTCCAACAGCCACCAATGAATTCATATCTGGAGCCAAGCGCCATAATGCTGGAATACCTTTTTGATAAAAACGTCGGCCTGGAAAGATGAGTACCAGCGTGGTCAAAACAAATTGAATCAGCCAGCTTTGTTGCGTGCCGATATTGTCCATGACCCACATATGAAAAGCTGGAATCATATGTGACCCCATTTCTAGAATAAAAACAGGCACGGCTAGAATTAAAGAGATCATCAAATCTCGTTTCAGCTGTTGCTGCTCCGTGGCTTTTTTATCCTGTCGAACACGTGCATTCTGCTCAATCTGCTTAGCCGTGTACCCCGCTTTTTTAACGGCTTGAATCAAATCGCTGCTCTGTACTTGAGCGTTGCCTTGTACCCATGCGCGTTCAGTAGCAAGGTTGACGTTTGCTTGTTGTACGCCTTCAACTTTTTTTAAGGCTTTTTCTACCCGTCCAACGCAGGAAGCACAAGTCATACCTTCTATCGACAGCTCAATCGGCTGAGAGGCCAAGACCTTATAACCGGCTCGTTCTACGGCTTTGGTTGCTGCGATAAGATCTAAAGGTTGAGACGAGGAAATCATGGCGTTTTCAGTCGCAAGATTCACCTCAGCATTTTCAACACCTTCAACTTTTTTTAATGCTTTTTCCACCCGCCCCACACAGGAAGCACAGGTCATACCTTCAATGGGTAATGTTTCATTGTAAAGATAAGACTTACTATTTTCTGAGTTCATAACATCCTCTATCATGTTCAATCTGTTATCAACAGCATAGAGGTTGACATGATGGTAAGGTCAAGCGTGTTTTTTTAAAATATGTTTGACATTACCATCAAGACAAGGCTTAAGCTTAGTGATGAAATAAAACTTATTTGGAGAAAGGCTATGAAACTATGGATTGGAAACATGAAATATGGCGGCTGTGCTCGTGGTGTGACAGCAATTATTCACGATATCGACTCAAACGCCAAGGTTGACATGGATTTAGCAGCCAAAGTGGTCAGTATTGAAACCATCGCAAGTGTTGAGCAGATGACGGCTGCTTTAGCAAAGGCTGGCTTCCCTGCACAAGTGCAATGAGTCAGTCTGATAGACGCGCAGTCTATACGATTAACAGAAAGGATTATGGGCTGAATCATTTTGAATTTATTGACCACGCGCGTTTGGTGATAGGTCTACTTTTACGTATGAAAAGTGGATAATGTTACCAAAATGAATACTTTATTTATGACAGGAGTTATCGGCAAGCGCATGCAATATTCCGCAGGATTCAGCCAGCGCTTCACTTGCGCATTTTTGCCGCAACGCTAGTAGATGTTGCTTTAACTGAACCAATTCTTCCATACGTGTTTCTACCGCATCGATATGCTCATCCAATAGCACATTGACCTCACCGCAGTTTTCCTCAGGTTTATCTCTATACTGAAGCAGGGTTCGTACTTCATCCAAAGTCATATCGAGCGTACGGCAGTGCAGGATAAATTGTAGACGCTCAAAATGCGCCTCATTGTACAAACGATAGTTGCCTTGGCTACGCGCAGGCTCTGGTAATAACATCTCTTTCTCATAATAACGAATGGTTTCGACCGTCGCACCGGTGCGCGTGGCAAGCTCGCCAATTTTGATAAGCATGTGTATCTCCTTAAATAGTATTTTCTATTATCTAAAACAATAAAGTAACTATAAGGTTTGCTGATAAAAAATCAAACCCCTTTATCGTTAAAAGCCTTGACCCTGAAGCTACTATAGGGTTCATAATATCTTCAATAAGAGGATAAATAACTATGCAATATCATATTGAAGGTATGGACTGTGCCAGTTGTGTTGGCAAAATTGAGCGGGCGCTCATACGTATGCCAGGCGTCTCTGGTGTTCAGTTAAACTTTGCGACCCAAAAGCTAGAGCTAATCTTGGCGTCTGATGCATCGACTGATGTTAAAGATATCGAAAAAACCATTAAGCGTCTCGGGTTCGGTATATCAGCGTTAAATGGTCAACAAGAGAAGAGTAGCACTGATGAAAGTCAATCAGCGATAGAGAATCAGCGCTGGTGGCAAACCATAAAGGGTAAGCAGGTTATTGGTACTGGGATTTTGATGAGTGCCGCATATATGTTGTCCTTAATTTTCCCTGAATATGGCGCATGGGTTTTTATTGCCGCTGTGGCTATCGGAGTCCTACCATTTGCTCGTAAAGCTTTTGCACTGGCGTTAGTAGGTTCGCCTTTTTCAATTGAAATGCTCATGTCTGTTGCGGCTATCGGCGCCCTTATCATTGGAGAGGCAGAAGAAGCTGCCGCCGTGGTATTTTTATTCTCAGTTGGTGAGCTGCTAGAAAGTGTCGCAGCTGATCGTGCGCGCGCTGGCATCAGAGCGTTATCATCGCTAGTGCCAAAGACAGCTATCTTGTTAGACACGCAAGGACAACAACGTCAGGTGGCAGCGACTGCATTACAGATTAACGATAAGGTGCTTGTGCGTCCCGGTGATAGAGTTTCTGCTGATGGGGTGATTATTCAAGGAATATCTAGCCTTGATGAGTCACCTGTGACAGGAGAATCTGTTCCTGTTGCCAAAACCATAGGTGCTGAGGTCTTTGCTGGATCTATCAACGTTGATGGGGTACTACAAATACGCGTAGAAAAGACAGCAGCAGATAATACGATTGCGCGTATTATTGAACTTGTGGAGCAGGCGCAATCGTCCAAAGCACCGACTGCACGCTTTATTGAAACCTTTAGCCGTTACTATACGCCTATCGTGATGGCGATTGCAGCGCTGGTCATTATTATCCCACCTCTACTGATGGGAGCAGAATGGGGAATATGGTTATATCGCGGTTTGGCGCTATTACTGATAGCTTGTCCTTGTGCTCTTGTGCTGTCAACACCTGCCGCTATTGCCTCAGGTTTGGCGGTCGGCACGCGCCATGGACTGCTTATCAAAGGCGGTAATGTCATGGAGTTGGTTGGTCAGGTCAGCACCGTCGCTTTTGATAAAACGGGTACTTTGACTGAAGGAAAACCACGGGTAACCGATGTCATTGATTTTAAAACAGTACATGGCGATGCTGAGGGTCACGATAAACTACTGTCACTGTTTGCGAGTGTCGACTCCGTCTCTAGTCATCCGCTTGCTATCGCTATTGTGGATCATGCCAAAGCCGCTAAGGTAGTCATACCTAGATCCTCCAACGCCTTTGCGACTGCCGGTAAAGCCGTTCATGCAACGGTTGCTGGACGCTCTTTGGCCATCGGCTCACCAGTCTACGTCGCTGAGAAAGTGAGGTTGCCAGCTGAGCAGCAGATTCAAATTGAGATGCTACAAAATGATGGTAAAACGGTTTCTATTTTGTTTGATGAGCACACGAGGGAGGCGCTCGGATTGGTCGCTCTACGTGATGAGTTACGAGAAGATGCACAGCAAGCCATTGCCCAGCTCAATAAAATGAACGTGCGCTCTGTCATGCTCACAGGTGACAATAGCCGTACGGCAAAAGCACTTGCTAGTCAATTAGATATAGAGTGGCAGGCTGAGCTGTTACCTGAAGACAAGCTACGTCTACTCAGCGAGATGCAAAGCAATAGTAAAATAGCGATGATTGGTGATGGTATCAATGATGCACCCGCTTTGGCAGCGGCAGATATTGGCATTGCGATGGGCAGTGGCACGGATGTGGCTATCGAAACGGCTGATATTGCCCTATTAAAAAGCCGCGTGATGGACGTTGCTAACCTTATTGCCTTATCCCGCGCCACCATGAGAAATATCCATCAAAATGTCATATTTGCACTTGGGTTAAAAGGCATATTTCTGATAACCACTGTGCTCGGCGTGACAGGACTTTGGATTGCTGTGCTAGCGGATACTGGTGCTACGGTACTGGTGACGCTGAATGCATTGCGTTTACTGCGTTTTAAAGGAATGTCTTCCCGTTAATGACAGTTAAAGAATAAAACGGTTATGGCTACATCAGTGGCCGTTTTATTACATCCACCTCTTACCTAGAAGCAGTCAATGAGCCTACCTTTAAAAAAATCATTACCTAAACCTATCACACCTTATTCGAATTAAATCTACGTCGATACTCACTTGGTGTCAACCCAACAATGCGCTTAAATATTTTACGAAATGCACTGGCATCACTATAACCAACTTTCCACGCTATTTGCTCAACAGGAGATGACGAGAACTGTAAAAAGTCTTTTGCCTCTCCGATGCGTAATCGCTGACAATATTCTGTGGATGTCATGCCCGTCGCCTTATGAAAACGACGCAGAAAAGTACGCTCTTCTAACTGTGCGCAATCGGCTAAGGTAGATAAATCGATATCTTGTGCATTGGTTCTTTGTAGCCAATGCTGCACTTTTAATATGGCTGTGTCTCCATGGGTGAGGTTGGGTGAGAAAGCACTGTAATAACATTGTTCACGCCTTGAAGGGTCAATTAATAACATACGAGCGGTCTCATTCATCACCTGAGAACCAAGAAAGCGATCCACCATTCTCAATCCCAAATCCGTCCAAGCCATCGCGCCACCAGCGGTCACAATATCACCGTCTTCGATAATAATGCGATCGACATCGAGCTCCACATCAGGGAAACGCTGCTTAAAATCCTCTGCATAACCCCAATGCGTGGTTGCCTTTCGCTTGGAGAGTAGTCCTGTTTCGCCCAATAAAAAAGCACCGGCGCAGACGGACGACAGTATCACCCCTGTCGAATGCTGCTCTTTTAGCCATTCTAGCCAAGGTTCTGCCGCTTGCTTTGCAATCGGTGCTTCTAACGTGGGTGGAATGATGACGGCTGTTAATCTTCCTACGCTATCAGGATTGCTCGAAAAAGTGCGCTTAGGCTGCTGCTTAACGCCGCAAATCTCCCAGTGACTGACCTGTAAAGGCAGATCGGTTGTATCTTGACGTTTAGCGGCGAGTTTACTGGCCACCACGAATAAATCAGTCAGTCCAAGGACAGCCGCCGTTTGTGCTTTCTCATAAACGATCAAGCCAATTTCAATAGCATGTTTTTGATTCATATGTCGTTATTAACCTCTTATGTGTCGATGTAGCCACTCGTTAGTGTAGCACAGTGCTTGTAAAATATACGCCTATACAGTCACTTCCATAAACAAAGAGGCATTATCATGAACACACAAGCATTGATCGTTGTCGACATTCAAAATGAGTATTTCCCACAAGGTAACTTATCACTTGTAGGTATTAACGAAGCCGCTGATAATGCAGCTTTGGTGATTGCGTCTGCGAGAGAAAAAGGTCATACCGTCATTCATATCCGTCATGAAATGCCTGCTGACGCACCGATCTTTACGCCTGGTACCGATGGTGTAGCAATCAATGAAAAGGTAAAACCAATAGAGAATGAAGCCGTCATCACTAAGCATTACCCCAATTCGTTCCGTGAGACCAATCTGAAAGAGCTATTAGATAAAGAAGGTATCAAAGAAGTGACTGTGATTGGCGCCATGAGCCACATGTGTGTGGATGCCACAGTTCGTGCTGCAGTGGACTTTGGTTATACAACCACTACGGTTCATGATGCCTGTGCCACGCTTGATCTTGAATTTAATGGTACGAAAGTACCTGCTGTTCAGGCTCATGCCACCATCATGGCAGCGATTGAGTTTCTATATGGCGAAGTGATTGATACCCAAACTTGGATTGCCCGTTAATCCAGAGTTGTTAGCCAAACCATGATTTAGTCATGAAATAGACTCTTAAACCCTAGTCCCATTAAGAAGAATTTCCTCAATAAGGTAACTATTATGAATATCGCAAAATCACTGACCGGCACCACACTGTTAAGTGGCGTCATGTTGTTAACGGCATGTACCACCTTTGCCAGTCCAGCAGCAAATTCTAACGCGGTAAAACAGACAGCTACCAATACCGTTCAATTTCAGCAAATCCGTAATGCCACGATCAAGCTTGATTATGCTGGCACCACGTTTTTAGTGGATCCGATGCTAGCAGCTAAAAACGCTTATCCAGGGTTTGATGGCACAGTAAATAGCCAAATACGCTATCCAATGGTGGATTTGCCGATGACTGTTGCCGAAGTGCTTAGGGCTGATGCCATTATCTTGACGCATCTTCATGCTGACCATTGGGATGATGCCGCACGCAACCTCGTGCCGCGTGACATGCCAATTTTTACCCAAGATGAAGCGGATACGGCAATCGTACGTAAAGATGGTTTTACCAATGTTATAGCATTAACAGAGCAAGGCTTTGTGTTTAAAGGCGTTACAATTCATAAAACCATCGGACAGCATGGTACTGATGAGATGTACAAAGTGGCACCATTAGCTGAACTACTGGGCAAAACGATGGGGATTGTATTCCAGAAACCAAACTACAAGACCGTTTATGTCGCAGGGGATACCGTTTGGAATAAGGAAGTGGAAGATGCATTCACTCGCTATAAGCCTGATGCGGTCATCCTTAATACAGGCTATGCGAAGTTAACTACCTTTGTTGATGACTCTATCATTATGGGTAAAGAGGATGTATACCGTGCGTATAAATTCTCTCCTAATGCTCAGATCGTGAGCGTGCACATGGATACGGTCAATCATGCCACCCTCACCAAGGCAGAGCTGCGCCGCTTTATCGAAGAAAAGCACTTAGACAAGCAGCGTGCGCTTGTCCCTAATGATGGTCAAACCTATAAATTCTAGTGCTTGATGGTTGGGTCTTTAAATCTTCCCTGTGTGGCAATACCCAAAGTGTGTTGCTATGCATCGTTAATACGGTAAAAATGAGATCGTTTATGAATATGCCAAATCATTCAGGTAGCGCCCCTTTCGTTCTTTCGGTGCTCGACAATGCCTTCACCGGCGTTAGTCACACGGCAGAGGACACCTTTCAAGAGATGATTGCGCTTGCGAAATTGGCTGACAAAAGAGGCTTTCAGCGGTTTTGGATGTCTGAACATCATGCCATGCCTGGTGCTTCGGTGCCTTCACCGCAGATGATGGTGGCTCGGCTTACTGGGGAAACTGAGCGAATTAGGCTTGGTGCAGGCGGCATCATGCTACCGAATCATGTGCCTTTGGTCATTGCTGAACAATTTGGCATGCTCGATGCGATGGCGCCAGGACGAATTGATCTTGGTTTGGGACGGGCACTGGGTACGGATGGTGCAACGGCTTCCGCTTTGCGTCGGCATAAGGCAGCAAACGATGAATTTCCTCAGCAAGTCGCAGAGTTGTTGGGCTTTTTAGAAAACAGTTTTCCAAAAGACCATCCTTATCATGCGGTTCATGCGGTGCCAGGCCCATGGCAAGCCGAGCAAAACCGAGTACCCCCATCGAAGACCGCTGCTGATGTTTGGATCTTAGGGTCATCGACTTACTCCGCGCATCTGGCAGCAAAGCTGGGTAGACCTTATGCATTTGCTCTACAGTTTGGCAATGCTGATGTCTTAAGTGCCATGCGCATTTACCGAGAGAATTTCCGTCCTTCAAAAATTCTAGCCAAGCCATACTGCTTAGTCAGCATTGGCGCGATTGCGGACGAAGATCCTGTAGAGGCACGTCGCCAGTCAACATCGTCTGCCATGGCAATGTTGAGAATGTTTCAGCGCAAGCCTTTTGCTTTACTGCCTCCTGATGAAGTAGCCGCTTTTCAAGGCAATATGCAAGAGCACCAGATTATTGAACAGTATACCGATCAAACCCTGCATGGCACTGCTGCCGAGGTCGCAAAAGGTTTAGAGGATCTTCAGGAGCAGACAGGTGTCGATGAGGTAATGATGGTGGTTCAGGGCTATTCGCGCCGCGCCCAATCGCGCACTGTTGAGCTAATCGCAGATCATTATGGTATGCCAAATCACTAGATCCTGTTGGGAATAACGATATTAAAAAGTTAGCAAAGCGCTTAATGCCTAACCATTAGGCTTGATTGGGCTCGTAAGCTACCCAAATGCATTGCACCGATGTAATGACAGCGACACTCAAAAGACACTGATTCTCATCCAAATAGTAGTCCCTGTGTAGATAATGGCTTTTGAAGAAGTAGCGCATACAAGTGAAGTTAGCAACCAAGATAAGCCGTGATATAATGCCCCGATAATTGATATTTTATGAAAGGTTTACATTATGGCTCGTACAGCTAGCGCATTACACATTTTAGTAAAACACAAAGAGCAGGCTGAAGACATTATTGCCAAGCTTCAAAAAGGCGCTAAGTTCGATGTGCTGGCGAAACGACATTCAACCTGCCCATCAGGTAAAAAAGGCGGCAGCTTAGGTGAGTTTCAACAAGGCGACATGGTACCGCCATTTGACAAAATCTGCTTCAGCGGCAAACTCTTCACCCCACATTTGGTAAAAACCAAATTTGGCTGGCATGTGGTCAAAGTACTCTACAGGACATAAGCATTAGGAGCGGAGCTTTAATTATAAGCCGACTGACATATGCCTTAAACATTATCCTGACTCATACAGGATCTAACATCATGGCAATCACGATTTGAGCTGCCATGATTGACTCATTTATGACCCAAAACGACTTATGATCTAATGTCCGTGTCATATCTAAATTTGAGTTGAAGACACTTTAGTTCCCATAAAAGTGATGATGATAGACATTTATAAATAGGTTTTGATCATAATAAAGCGTTAAGAACAAAAGGCTGCTACTGCCCTCTCTCCTATTTTATATCAACAATAATAATTTTTAAGGCATTAAAAAAGGACACCGCAGCGTCCTTTTTTATTCTAAATCAAGGCTCATATACAGCCTATTCTAATGATGCTCACCAGGCAGTATTCTGGCAAAAGCACGCTGAGCAAGGTTTGGCTTCTTATCGGTAGTCAGTCCAGCGCGGGTGCTTGGAAAAATACGATAACCCATCGACTGAATACCAACGTTGATTGCTGGTGCCAGTGAATAAGTAGCTGACGCAAATTTACCCATGTTGCTGGCAATACTGTTTGGTTTATGGACAATCGCTTTGGCAACCATCATCGCGGCTTCATCAGGCATTAATGCAGGCATGTAACGGTATAACTTAGTAGGCTCAATCATAGGCGTACGCACCAATGGCATAAAAATATTGGTAATCGTCACATTATCGCCCTTCACTTCAGCAGCTAAGCAGCGGCTAAAAGCGTCCAATGCCGATTTTGAGGCAACATAAGCGGCAAAACGCGGACTGTTTGCCAATACGCCAATCGATGAGATATTCACAATTTGACCAGTCTGACGTTCAATCATCCTCGGCAAAAACCCAAGAACTATTTTAACCGCGCCAAAGTAATTGATATCCATAGTACGCTCAAAATCATGGAAACGATCAATAGACTCGTGAACCGAACGCCGAATTGAACGACCAGCGTTATTGACCAAGACATCAACATGTCCGAAATCTGCCAAAATTTGCGTGCTAACTTTTTCGATATCATCCATATTGGTCAAATCACAAGGGTAATAACTGGCATTGCCACCAAGCTCCTCGATACTTTCTTTAACGGCTTTTAGTTTGTCTTCGGTACGTGCTAATAAGATAACATGCGCACCGCATTCACTAAGTAAATATGCTGTACGCTCACCAATACCGCTTGATGCCCCTGTGATAATGATATGCTTATCTTTGACCGCTTTGTTGATTGCTTTTTTTGAGGGATTGGCCATAAAAAATCCTTTTTGTTGTTTCTATGCCTATGAATGTTCGATTACAGCATAGCAAAAAATTATGGCTTAAAGTGAACAAAACCGCCGTCTCAGCCAGATAATTTGCCGATCATAAGGATCGATAAACGTATAATCGCAGTATTTTTCAGACTTACGCTTTTCACCGAGCATCGATAAGGAGTATCTATTTTGATTGCAACTCTAGCTCATTACATTGATTTAATTGCTAAGATAGTCGAGGTCATTGGCGTACTTATTATGTTTTTTGGACTGTTTTTTGCTTTTTATCGAGGGATTCGCCTAACCAGTGGGTTTAACCATGAGACCTATATCGAAGTCAGACAAACCGTCGGTAAATCTATTTTGTTAGGATTAGAAGTCCTCATCGCCGCTGATATTATGGCGACTGTCGTCACAGAACCGACGTTACGCAGCGTCCTAGTACTAGGTTTTATCGTACTCATTCGGACTTTTTTGATCTTGTCACTACAAGTAGAATTAGAAGGCAAATTCCCTTGGCAAAAAGAAAATACCGCACTCAAAAAAGAACCAAGTACCGCTAAAGTGGACGAGCCTTAAAGCTTTTTTATTATTTAACAAACGCTTAGCATGAACCCTCTGCTCACTTACTATCCGTGCGCCTGCAAAAAATCTTCGACCACGCGAAACTGTCCAGCGGTACTTTCTTCACCATACATTGCTTGGCGAAAAGCATTAGAATTAGGAATGCCTGTGGTATACCAAGCAATGTGCTTGCGAGCGATACGGCAGCCAGAGTACTCACCATAAAAGTCATATAGCTCTTGCAAATGCGCCAATACGATCTCTTTTATCTCACTGACGCTCGGTGCATCAAGACTCTCACCAGTGCGTAAGAAATGCTCGATATCGCGGAATATCCACGGTTGTCCTTGGGCAGCACGCCCAATCATCACCGCGTCACAGCCTGTCAACTCATAGACACGCTGGGCTTTTTGCGCGCTATCGATATCGCCATTGGCAATGACGGGAATGTTGATACTTTCTTTAACTTCGCGTATCAGCTCATAACGCGCCTCGCCAGTGTACATATCCTCGCGCGTGCGTCCGTGAATGGCAATCGCTGCAATACCTGCTTGCTCAGCGCGCTTCGCCACACGCAAGATATTCTCACGACCATTCTCATAGCCCAATCGCGTTTTTAAGGTCACGGGGGCATTTACGCTATTTACCGCCGCATCTAGTAAACGGGCAACCAAATCTTCGTCTTGCAACAGTGCAGAACCTGCCAGCCTACGGCAAACTTTTTTGGCAGGGCAGCCCATATTGATATCAATAATTTGCGCGCCATTATCGATCTGATAACGTGCCGCTTCTGCTAATTTATCAGGCTCAGCCCCTGCAATTTGCGCTGATATAGGCGCAATTTCATTGTCAAAATTGGCACGATACAAGGACTTTTTGCGCGCGTAAAGCGCCGTGTCAGCGATAATCATTTCACTCACCGCATGACCGGCACCAAAGGATTTACATAAACGCCGAAAAGGATTGTCCGTCACGCCAGCCATAGGAGCAACCATGAGGCGGTTTTCAATCGTCAGGCCACCGATATTCAATGGTTGCAATAATGGATGGTCAGATACTGGCAAAGACGACGGTAAAGCAGGAGAATCAGTAGACATAACAAACGGCTTGCCATTAATTAAAATAAGATAATAAAAACAAGCCGTTATTCTAAGGAATCGTACGCATATTGCAAGCTATTAACATGAATAACTTGCATTAAGAAACACGACTTTTTCAACAGTGTACCCTTACTTATCAAACACACTGCCCTGTTCTAGTGTGATGTCCTCATCATGCTCCTGCATACGCCACGGCAAACTATCTGGCGACACATTTAAGAAGTGTAGGTATTTTTCGAACTGATCAATAATATCGTTAATCACCGACTCTGATTGATAGCCATATAAATCATAGGTTTGACCACCACGGCGCAAATACACCTCAGCACGATGATGGTGCTCTTGTGGTAATTCATTGGCCATATCTTCCGTATAATAGTCAGGAATTTCATGCTCTGACAAACGAACTTCATACCAGAACTCTACATTGTCACCGCGTCTTAATTCCAATACAGCACGGTTATTGACCTCATCATAATTTACATCAGGCAACCAGCCTGTTTCGGCAAATTTCTCTGCCACCTCATGCATCGATGATAAAACCGTACCTTTGATATAACCCAGCACTTTATCTCGCGTTGGTTGATTGGTGATATAGTCAATACGATCACGCCATGCGTCAAGCTTAAGTAGATGCGGCGGCAAATGATTGTCATTGGCTAGGCTTTGATTGCGATGCTCTTCAATACGTAGCGCGCGCCACATACCAAATGTCGAAATCAATATAATGATTGCAAACGGTAAAGCACTAACGATAGCCGCTGTTTGTAGTGCACTCAGACCGCCCGCGATAAGTAGAACTGCCGCGACCGCCCCCTCGGTTACCACCCAAAACGAGCGCTGCCACCAAGGCGTATCACTACGTCCACCCGCAGCGAGCGAGTCAATCACTAATGACCCTGAATCCGATGACGTGACAAAAAAAGTAATAATTAACAGTACTGTCAATGACGAGACAATCTGCGTGAATGGTAAATTCTCTAGCAATTTAAATAACGCAATCGCTTGGTTGTTTTGCACTTCGCTAATCAGCGCGTCGTAACCATCGACCATAATCATATGTAGTGCCGTATCACCAAACACCGAAAACCAAAAGAAGGTAAATAGCGTTGGCACTAACATGACGCCCAATACAAACTCACGAATGGTGCGACCGCGACTGATTTTGGCAATAAACAGACCCACAAAAGGCGCCCAAGCAATCGTCCATGCAAAAATAAATAGTGTCCAACTACCGATCCAATCACTCGATTGATACGCTTGCAAGCTAAAAGTACGCTCAACGATATTGCCCAGATAGCTGCCCGTGTTTTCCATAAAAGCATTGAGAATAAAGATCGACGGACCAACGATAAAGACAAATAACATGAGTGCCGTTGCCAATACCATATTTAAAATAGACAAGCGCTTGACGCCTTTGTCCATACCTGCCAACACGGACACCAAGGCAGCTGTTGTTACTAAGGCGATGATAATAACCTGCACCGTCGTATTAACTGGCACCATCTCTGGTAGCAAATAATTTAGTCCTGCATTAATTTGCGCCACCGATAGACCCAAACTGGTGGCGATACCAAACATCGTACCCACTATCGCAAACACATCAACAGTATGTCCGATAGGGCCATAGATTTTGTCACCGATTAATGGATATAGCGTTGAGCGTACCGACAATGGCAAGCCATGACGAAAAGAGAAATACGCCAGCGACAAACCTACTACACCATAAATCGCCCAAATATGAAAACCCCAATGAAAATAGGCAATTTGCATGGCTTCTTTAGCAGCTTCAATCGTCTGCGGCGTGGAAAGTGGCGGACTGGCAAAATGCAATACGGGCTCTGCTACGCCATAAAACAGCAAGGCTATGCCGTAGCCTGCGGAGAATAGCATGGCGAACCATTCCAGAAACTTATACTCAGCCTCCGCATGGTCAGGGCCCAATTTAATACTGCCATAAGGCGAAAATGCCAAGGCGATAATAAACATCAAAAATATGGCGACTGCCAACATATAAAACCAGCCGAAAGTGTCGGTGGTAAATGCCAACACTTTGCTGAACAGCTCGCCAGCAGCGTCAGGGTTGATGGCTGTACCGATCACCAATAACAGCATAATCGCTGCTGCCGGTACAAAAACCGGCAACAAAATAGTGGAGCGAGGTAATTTACTCATAGAAAGTGATATCCCCAAAAAGTAGCAATGAAAAATAATCTTCGATATAAAGATTAATAATCAGAAGGAGCAGTGCCTTTTTTATAAAAAGTGACTCACAAAGGCGAAAATGCATCAGTTATTATTAAACAAATACAATTTTTATCACACTATGCTCAAAAACCCCAGACAAGCGCCCAACTTGTAACATGACTTTAACGATTGTTACATGACTATTACCAAGTAATAAAAAAGGCCGCTTGTTAGCGACTTTTTTATTTTATTCTGGAACAATTTACGTTTTGCTTGTTAATTCGACAGCTATCTCGTTTTTTTATTACTAAACAGTAATGGTAGCAGCAAGTTGCTTAGCCGTTTCAGCCAGTTCTGTGTGATCAGCTTGGGTCACTGCATGTCGACCGAGCTGATGAATACTCGATGGAATGAGATGCACGTGATAATGAAAAACGGTTTGACCCGCCTCGCTACCATTTAATTGCATCTGAATAATGCCTTCACGCGCAAACACTTGACGCTGTGCTTGCATGACTTTTTTAGCGGTCATTAACACCGCTGCGGCATACTCTGGTTCAAGATCCGCCAAATCAACGGCTTTTTGCTTAGGAATCACCAGCACATGCCCCTCTGCTTGTGGCATGATATCCATAAAAGCAAGGGTTTTATCATCTTCATAAACTTTGTGATAGGGAATGTCACCGTTTAGCATTTTGGCAAAGATATTGTTATCGTCATACGCGGCTTGCTCATTGGCTTGGGTCATTATTTTTTCCTTTACTTGTTTGATTATTGGTTGCTCAACAGCTTTTAGAGGGGGTGGGACAACCTGTAATATAGTGGACGAAATGTCGTTTAAGCACAAGTTGCGATAGCACTCGTTATTAAAAATTCGCAATACGTAAGCTAATCGCGGTAGCTCACTAATTTGGTTGGCGAGTCAGGCGCTTTAAATGTTATATTAACCCTCTACTTTAACAACACTACGTTTATGGATTCGTCTACTTTGCCGACTCAATCAAATATGAGTAACATTTACACAGAACCTGCTCAAGCAGCGCAAACGTCTGTCACAGCTGGCTCTGTATTCAATAATGGAAAACAACCAAGCAGCGCTGAGACTGAAAATGAGACTCAAGCCCCCACTCAAAGCATTGAGCCTAACGCGCTCATTCTGGCCGAAGCACTGAGCGACAAGACGATTGGTTGGAAGATACACAATTGCAAAATCACTAAAAAGACGGTCACACAGGATTTACCACTACCGTTCTTATATCATTACGACAGTTTAAATGATGCGATTAAGCAAGCGAATCCGCTCACACCCGCCCTCCTGTCACAGTTCAATACGCCCATGAGCGCTCATGAAGCAGCCAAGCTGATTGGTATTAACGAAGCACTAATAAGCAGCCCTTGGCATGTCAAAATCATCGGGTCATTGGTGGTTTTTAGCGAAGCGTTGCAGTTAGCCGTACGCTTGCATTGGACCAATACAGGCAAAGACACCCAACAGCTTTATACCCAGAATGAAGCAGATGCTATTACAGCCGCTTTTAAAGATTGGCAGTTTTTTGGTCGTATCGATGTACTCTACAAAAATAATAAGCAAACCTTAATCAGTATAGATGAACAAGCTGAAGGCAATGAGCAACTACTTCGTATTGAAGCAAACGCTGATTATCAATGCTTGCCAGCGACTCATGCGTTAGTGGTTATCGCTAAATTGGAAGCGGACAAAATAGAGCTACCTTGGTTCGAGGCGGCGATAGTAGAGCGCGTCGAATAACACCTTATCTTCCAAATACTTACGATGTTATGACTACTATTGACTTGGCATTATCAATGAATAGTTTTCAGTGACTCATATCTAATGGTATGGTAACGACCTAGTATTATTCACTAGTCCTCGCATTTTATAAAAAGCACACTATCAATATTAAAATTGAGGGTGCACATTTTCACAAACCTCGCCTATTTGTAAGGAATATCACATGGATTATCGCTCAAAAACCTCTACTGGCGGCCGTAATATGGCAGGCGCGCGCGCATTATGGCGTGCAACTGGCATGACTGATGGCGACTTTGGTAAACCAATCATTGCGATTGCCAACTCATTTACCCAGTTCGTACCTGGCCATGTGCATCTAAAAGACTTGGGGCAACTGGTCGCACGTGAAATTGAACAAGCAGGCGGCGTGGCTAAAGAGTTCAACACCATTGCAGTCGATGATGGTATTGCCATGGGTCATAGCGGTATGTTGTACTCACTGCCAAGTCGCGATTTGATTGCCGACTCGGTCGAGTATATGGTCAATGCCCATTGCGCAGATGCCTTAGTGTGTATCTCCAACTGCGATAAAATAACGCCGGGTATGTTAATGGCTGCGATGCGCCTGAATATCCCTGTAGTGTTTATTTCAGGTGGCCCAATGGAAGCGGGCAAGATTTTAGCCAGCACGGTTGGTAAAAGCCATAATACCGATGGTAGTGACAGTAGTGCGATTCGTAAGCTTGATCTTGTCGATGCGATGATGGATGCCGCTGATGACAGCATTAGTGATGAAGATGTAGCCGCTATCGAAGCCTCAGCCTGCCCAACTTGTGGTTCGTGCTCTGGTATGTTTACTGCTAACTCAATGAACTGCTTAACCGAAGCGTTGGGCTTGGCATTACCGGGTAATGGCTCACTATTGGCAACTCATTCATTGCGTCGTGAGCTGTTTTTAGAAGCAGGACGCACCATTGTCTCACTTGCCAAACGTCGCTATGAGCAAGATGATGATTCAGTATTGCCACGCTCCATCGCTAGCAAAGCCGCTTTCGAAAACGCAATGACCTTAGATATCGCGATGGGTGGCTCAACCAATACTATTTTGCATCTGTTAGCGGCTGCTAACGAAGCAGAAGTCGATTTCAAAATGTCAGATATCGATCGTCTAA
The DNA here is from genome assembly GCF_022129225.1 of Psychrobacter sp. Ps7. Taxonomy (NCBI): domain Bacteria; kingdom Pseudomonadati; phylum Pseudomonadota; class Gammaproteobacteria; order Moraxellales; family Moraxellaceae; genus Psychrobacter; species Psychrobacter sp. Ps7. Next base: position 29,441 of record NZ_JADQAH010000015.1, read on the forward strand.
GTCGCGGTGTACCTTGCCTTGCAAAAGTCGCCCCTGCCTCGCAGAAATACCATATGGAAGATGTGCATCGTGCTGGCGGTGTCTTTGCCTTATTGGCCGAGCTTGATCGTGCTGGATTACTGAAGACTGACGTACCGACCATCCATAGTCCAACGATGAAAGCCGCGATTGATAAGTGGGATATCATGAATCCTGATAATCAAGAGGCACGCGCACGCTTCCTTGCAGCACCGGGTGGCATACGTACCACTGAGGCATTTTCACAATCAAAAGAATGGTCAAACCTTGACGTCAACCGTGAGTCAGGTTGCATCCGTAGTGCCCAACATGCCTATTCTACAGATGGTGGTTTGGCCGTATTGTATGGCAATATCGCTGAGCGTGGCTGTGTAGTCAAAACCGCAGGTGTGGATGACAGCATCCTAGTATTCACTGGTCGCGCGCGCCTATTTGAGTCACAAGATGATGCTGTCGCTGCGGTATTGGCTGACGATATCGTCGCAGGTGATGTGGTCATTATCCGCTATGAAGGCCCTAAAGGTGGCCCTGGCATGCAAGAGATGCTTTATCCAACGACTTACCTTAAGTCTAAAGGCTTGGGTAAAGAATGCGCCCTACTAACTGACGGTCGTTTCTCGGGTGGAACATCAGGTTTATCCATTGGTCATGCAAGCCCAGAAGCAGCGGAAGGTGGCGCCATTGGTTTGGTTGAAGAAGGCGATACCATCCATATCGACATTCCTAATCGTACGATTAACATGCAAGTCAGTGATGCCGATTTGGCCACTCGCCGCGAGGCGATGGAAGCTCGTGGCCGCGATGCGTGGAAGCCTGTAAGCCGTGACCGTCATGTGACCCCTGCGCTACGTGCCTATGCTGCTATGACTACCAGTGCCGATACTGGTGCGGTACGTGACGTGAGTCAAGTTGAGCGTTAAGCCTTCAATTATTAATCGTTAAAGTATATTGGTAAAAATCTATTAAGCCTGCGCTATGCAGGCTTTTTTTTCACCAAAAAACAACGCATATGTCGTTTTGATAACGATTTTTTGCGGTAATCATTATTTTTTAGCGTCATTATAATGGACTAGGGCGTGTCCTCAATTCAACCGATAGCAATCTAAATGAGCTAAAAATGGTTAAATCTTGCCAAACATCGTCAAATAGCTAGGTAATATCTCGATATTATCTGCACTATTTTCCTTGTTTGACTGCAATTTACCTCATTTTTATCACCATTTTTAAAATAAGGACACGCCCTAGTAAATATGACCTCACTCTAACTTTTTAAGATAAACATAACAGCGTGCACCTACCTTATGATTGAAAACTACAATTTATTTTTATTGGTCTGCGGTATCGCTTTTTTACTGGGGGCGTTGTTCCCCATTATATTTAAGCGCACGCCTATCTCTTTGCCTATGTTGCAGGTCAGCTTTGGGCTGCTGATGGGGTACTGGTGGACGACCTTATCATTTTTAGACCCTATGAATAACGGCTTAATTATCGAAAAATTAACCGAAATTGTGGTGCTCGTATCCTTGGTTGGTGCTGGTATCAAAATTGATACGAAGCTGTCTTGGCAATTGTGGCGACCGACCGTGCGTCTGTTGCTTATTACCATGCCGATTGGCATCTTTGCGATGGCGGTGCTAGGCTACTATGCATTTGGTCTCAGTCTGGGAGCCGCTATATTGCTGGGCGCAGTACTGGCTCCAACCGATCCCGTCTTAGCTTCTAGTATTCAAGTAGGGCCACCCAATACAGGTCGCGAAGACACACCTCGCTTTACCTTGACCTCAGAAGCAGGATTGAATGACGGACTGGCTTTCCCATTTGTTTATTTGGCCATAAAAATAGCAGAAGCTTTTAGCAAAGGCAATACCTTTACCCTCGAGATGCTCTGGTCATGGTTCACTCATGATGTCTTATGGAAAATTGGTGCTGGGCTGGTGGTGGGGATTGTCGTTGGTAAAATTATGGCCAAGCTGGTATTTTCAAAATACAGCCAAAACACCACTATTTCTCAAGGCTATGTGGTCATTGCGCTAACGTTAGTGGCTTATGGACTTGCCGAATTTGTACATAGTTATGGCTTTATCGCCGTATTTATCGCGGCATTTGCCTTTCGCCGCTCAGAGCATGAGCACAGCTATCACCACAAGCTCCATGATTTTGCAGAACAATCAGAAGGCTTACTCATGTCTTTAGTGCTGGTCACTTTCGGCATGTTTCTTGGTCAAGGATTGCAATCGGGCGTTGAGCTGACATGGCGTGTTTACATCGTCAGCTTCACCTTCCTCTTATTGATACGTCCCATTGGTGGGTTTATTGCTTTATCAGGACTAAACATGGCACACACTGAAAAATATGCCATCTCTGCTTTGGGCATCCGTGGTATTGGTACGCTATATTATTTATCTTATGCGCTCAACCAAGGTTTTTTCGGTGATGAAGATGCGCTTAAGCTATGGGTCGTCTGTTCGATTGTCATTTTAGCGTCAATTTTTATCCATGGTCTTAGCGCCACAAAATTGCTGAAAATGACGCCGAATAAATCACATTAACCTTATCGATAGAGCTATTTAGCGCTTTGAAAGCTCTGAATCGACTAAGTTAAGTACCGCTTCCGTTAGTGCAAACTGACGGACATCATTCAGCATCGTGGTGTCAAAATTATGGATAAAGGCAAATGACAACTGACGCTCTGGGTCACACCAAGCCACTGAACCGTTATAGCCCATATGCCCAAATCCTTGCTTGTTTACATCAACTTCTTCACTGTCTGTATGCTGACAGAGACTAAATAACCGATGATAACCCAAGCGCCAATCCATGTTTGCTGGCATAACAGCATCTAGCCCTGTGACTTGCGGTTTGGATAGTTGCTCAAAAGTGGCGCTATTAATAAACTTGTGTCCTTGCCATGTTCCGCCATTGGCTAACATGGCATAGATGGTCGCCAATGCCTGAGCTGAAGCGACACCATTTGCTGCTGGAATAATCGCCTGTAATGTCTCACGACTGTGATAATCGATTGCTTGTTTGCCAGCAGGTATGAGTGCCGCCTTATAGTTTTTTAGATTAAGCTGACTGGTATTGAAGTACAAACGATTAATATGAGCCGTGTCTAATATCGGTAAAGTGTTCTGCTCATCATCTGACCTTAGGTCTACCGCTTGTATATCAACCAAGGCGAACTGCTGCCAACAAGTGTAGCTAGGCAGACTAGCATAAGTACGTAAAGTACTTTGTGAATCGGCTTTTAGGGTTGGTTTATGACGTTTATTACGCAGTTGTGAGCCAGCCTCATTTGATGCTTCGAAGTCTTTGGCCAGTCTTGCTATTTGGTTGACTTTATTCTCTGGTACACCAAAATAGCAACTATCGGCAATACCTAAAGGCTCAGTGAGATAATAGCGCAATGCCTCAGCTAAAGGCATTTCAGTAACGGCTTCTATCAGACCGCCCAACACCCAACCATAGACCAGAGCACTATAAGCGCTGTCATATAGCTCGCCATGGTCTGGTGCTGTGATTGACATGGCAGCAACTTTATTGAGCATTTGATCCCAATCAAGCAAAGCTTCGCTATCCGCATCGATACTCTGAATTGAGAATAAGTTGGCTTGATGTGACATCACGCTACGTAGCGTAATATTCCCTTTATTCTGTGCAGAAAATGCAGGCCAATAATGGGCAATAGGCTGGTCATAATCAAGCATCTGCTGCGAAACCAATATATGTACGAGCGTCGCCAATACACCTTTACCCGTCGAAAAGTTAATCGCCAAAGTATCAGGCTGCCACGACATCTCTGGACGTGCCATCCCCACACTCGCCTGTGCAATGCATTCTCCTGCCTGATAGACAACCACGGCACCCCCTGCTGGTGCATCATCAAGCTGTAAATCGGTGAGTATTTGCTGCAAACGTTGTTGCAACGTTATATTTATCTGATGATCAAAAATCTGCGTGGTTTTATTATTATTGTCCATCATGGCTACCCTGCTCCATTTCTATAAAACAGCTAAACGGTAAAAAACTATTTAGCCCCTAATATTAATTGTTCATATGATAAAAAATACATTATTTGCTAAGGCGTAACTGTTCAATATCTCAATATTAACAATTTATCTTTTCGTTTGCTTAGGGCGTGTCCTTATTTTTAAAATAACAACGCGCCTTAATAAAAAAGGCAACCTAGTGGTCGCCTCTCTGTCATTCAATGCTGCTCAATAATACGTTGTCATCCTTATGGTCTTAACGCGGTACCAACAGACGATTATGAACTTCTTGCTCAAGCTTCGTTAAGCCATGACTGCGCCCACGTTCCATAGCGGTGTCCATTTTACGTCCACGTAACCATCCTGCGCGTAGCGCCATTGCGGCACCCACTCTATTGCCTGAGCCACAATGCACTGCCGTTTTTTTGCCATGATGTTGGCGCAATATATTATCAAATGCCAATATATTGAGCTGCTTTAAGTCTGCAGCACCGTTAATAGGCAGATGCTCATAGTGCATGCCAGCTCGCTCGACCGCTGCGGCTTCATCAAAGCTCAATTCATCATCTGGCTGTAAGTTAATCACTAACTCAACCCCAGCGTTCGCTAAGGCAACCACTTTTTCGTCATTGAGTGCACCGCATACAATGGTAGTGTCATCAGGACGAAAATAAGGCTCAAGAATAGTACTAAGATCAACACCATTGTCTAAAACGTTATTGCCAGCATTCGATACTGTGTCAATAGCTACTGAATGATTCAGTTGATCTGGGTTCGGTACGGCGGTATGTGAAGTCATAATTATAAATTTGTTCGTTATATTTACTATGGTCAATTCCAGTTAAAATAAGTACAAAACAACCGCGTGTCGATGTATAAGCAATACTTCAAGCGAGGTTAACGCGATCACTTTTCTATCACGAATCGACCATATTGAGATATTTTTTAGTTAAATGACATTTGTTCTACTGGCTTTTATTCATTGCCACTCTGTAATTTAACCGTACCTGCCAAATGCGGCTTGTCATTTTTAGAGCTAAATAAGCCAAACTCACAGGTATCGTCTGTGTCTTTAAGTGCAGCCACCGGATCAGCGATAAGCTCTACTTCGGCTGGCAAAAAGATAGGCAGTTTAAATGACACATCAACCGTACAAGCATCCGGCAACTCGTCCATCATAGCAAGGCATTTGGCCTTTGACCACATGCCGTGAGCAATCGCTTTAGGAAAGCCAAACGCACGCGCAGATAATGGATGGAGATGAATGAGGTTAAAGTCACCTGAAACAAAAGCATAACGACGACCGATATCTTCTGGCACTTCAAAGATACTATGCACGCCTTCTGGGTTGACTGATGGCTTGACCGTTATTGGACGTGGAGTGCTTTTTTTGTCTTTGCTGCTGATTGGTTTTTTGCTGCGTGATAGATACGTCGAAGTACCTTCCCAAATCACTTTATCTTCTGACTTGACCGTCGTCACAAAATCAAACTGCTGACCCTGAGCATGGTCACGCAAATTATCAAAGGTAACTGACATAGCAACCGTTTCACGCTCACCGATAGGACGATACTGAGTCACACTATTATCGACGTGCACTAGACCCAGCATAGCAAATGGAAATGGCTCTTTGACCATCATATTCATTTGCAGCGTTTGAGACAGCACTGAAAAGTAAGTAATGGGTACTTTGCCATTATCTGCAAAACCACAAATTTTACGATAATCGTTTAAGTTACTTTGGTCAATGTGCAAATCGTCCACATAGTAAGTCGCTTGCGGCAATTGGTCTTTACTGATTTTGCCATTATTACCAATAGGCAATAAACTTTTAACGATATTGGCATAGGTCGTATGCGCTTTCGGCAACGCATCATAATGTTTGTCTGACATAATAAATCCTAAGTGGGGCTTGAGCAAATTTTCTTGGTGTATCTAAAGATGCTATGACATTAGTGGTTACGGCCTATCATTGAGCAATGCCACCAGTATTATGCCTAAATTAGGCACAATTCATAGGCGTGGTTTTAGACAATGTAAGCAACTCTCACAGCAAAAAACAATTTGGCTACTGGTTCTCTGTGTTTTTATCATAAAAAAGCCACCCTTGGGCAGCTTTATTACGATTTATGAGCAATTTTTTCGTAAGCATATGTGAGGAAAATTAAAAATACTGATTAATATCAGCTATTTACTATAATCTAAATCATCATCTACACTTACTTATAATTGACACTTACTTATAAAGTGATATTAAGCACCCAATAAGCTTTGACCACAAACGCGAACGATGTTGCCATTTAAGCCACCAGAAGCAGGTGATGCAAACCATGCGATGGTCTCAGCCACGTCTACTGGCAAGCCGCCTTGGCTCATAGAGTTCATACGGCGACCCGCTTCACGGATAGCAAATGGAATAGCTTCGGTCATTTGCGTTTCAATAAACCCTGGAGCAACAGCGTTGATCGTCATGCCTTTGGCGTTGTCTTCTAACTGCTTAGCAGTGGCATTCACCAAACCAATCACCCCTGCTTTAGAGGTGGCATAGTTGGTTTGACCCAAGTTGCCAGCGATACCTGAAATCGATGACACACAAACGATACGTGCATTGTCTTTTAATACGTCGTTGTCTAGTAAATAGCGGTTCAGCCTAGCAATACTACCTAGGTTGATATCGATAACCATGTCCCACTTTTTCTCGTCCATGTTTGCCAATGTCTTATCACGAGTGACGCCAGCATTATGGATGATTGAATCTAATCCACCACGCTTTTGTGCGGCTTCAGCGATTTGCTTACCAGCATCATCACTGGTGATGTCGACGGTCAATACTGAGCCACTAATTTCGCTAGCGACTTTTTGTAGGTCTGCTTGCTGCTGCGGTACATCAAGGCAGATAACGTGAGCGCCTTCGCGAGCCAATACACGAGCAATTGCTTCACCAATACCGCGGCTTGCGCCAGTTACCAGCATAGTTTTACCGCCAAGAGGCTGTGTCCAATCGACATCAACATTGCTACCCTTACTAACGCGTACGACTTGTCCTGAGACATAAGCTGAACGAGCGGAGGTGAAAAAGCGTAAAGTCGAATCTAGATTTTGCTCTGCGCCGTCTTCCACATAAATAAGCTGTGCCGTAATACCGCGTTTGAACTCTTTACCGACAGACTTTACAAAGCCTTCAAGCGCACGCTGAGCCAAAGCTGTATCAATGTCAGTGATATTCTCTGGTGTGCGGCCAATGATAATGACGCGACCAGACTTTTCTACACGACGAGCCACAGTATGGAAGAACTCATACACTTCTTTTAATTGATCGGCATTGCTAATATTGCTGGCATCAAACAACAAAACTTTAAATTTATCATCGCCGCCCGTATTGGCTTTTGCTTCAACGCCTGCATCAGCAAGGGCATCTTTGATATCATCACTGCTGTTTACATAAATATCAGCATGTACGTCTGACAAAATTCGCGCCACAGACTCACTGACGCTTTTATCATCGCCATTAGCACGACCAACCAATACGCTACCACGTACTAAAGGCTCACCGCTTTCGAAGCGATCAAGAGTAACAGGTAACGGTAAACCCAAATTTTTGGCCACTTTTTTGCCAATAGAAGACTGAACAAAATCACCATAACGGTCTGACATAATATAATCCCTATAACGAACGGTTAGAATAATAGTAATAAATGTAATGTGCCTATTATATAGACTCAACAACCTCATAATTATTGATATTTAGTAAATGAGTCTAAAGCTGGCCTAACTATACACTGCCATCTTAAACAAGTCCAAAAACCGATAATGTCTACAACAATCTGTAAACAACTCAGTATACAAGACGGTCACTTTTTCTGGATTTAAAAATCACCACATTGTGCTAAAATCAGACCTATAAGTTATAGCAAATGCAATTATCGATAACAATATATTATCAAATCTATCGTTATGCAATGCCAATAATCGATACTAGCCAGTCTACGAAAGTCATATTGATGTCTTTCAAAGCTGATACCGACCTTAGATAAGCGTCACATAGTTTGCCAAAGATATACAGTAAGGTCGTAAAAACGTCTTATCATAAACAGTTATGCTGCGTAATAAGTGATAATATTTGCTTCTTGTTTATTTTCGATTATTGAATTATTTAATGTAATCATTTTTATTATTAGCTTTACTATTGTTACCCTCTTTTCTTCTGCCCATATTTTTTAAGGATAATATTATGAGTAATAAAAACAATCACCCTGATAGCCCTGTTGTTGAAAGCACAGTCGTAAAAGCCACTACCCCAAAATCTACTGATAATAAATCAGACAGCGCCAAAACAGAAACGGCTGTTAAAAAAGCTAAAAGCACGACAGCTACAGACACGTCTAATAAAGAGTCTTCTAGCACCACAGAAGCAAATGATAAATCACCAGCTTCTACTACGAAAAAGCCAGCATCTGCTGCCAAAAAAACTAGCAAAACCAAAGCCGTTGCTGGTCAAAATCGTGTGGCTATCTTAGGTGGCAACCGTATTCCGTTTGCACGCTCGAACGGTTCATACGCTGACGTTAGCAACACCGACATGTTGACAGCTGCATTAGATGGCTTGATTGAACGCTATAACCTACAAGACGAAGTGTTGGGTGAAGTGGTATCTGGTGCCGTCATGAAACTAAGCCGTGACATCAACCTAACTCGCGAAGCCACGCTTAACACAGCGCTCAACCCACATACGCCAACTTACGATATCTCACAAGCTTGCGGTACTGGCTTGCAAGCGACTTTTGCTTCTGCCAATAAAATCGCACTGGGTCTTATCGATTCAGCAATTACTGGCGGCGTAGACACGACCTCTGATGCACCGATCGCGATTGGTGATGGTCTACGTAAAGTACTGATCAAACTGGGCGCGGCTAAAGACAACAAACAACGCCTAAAAGCGTTAATGGGTCTAAATCCAAAAGACTTAATCGATTCACCACAAAACGGTGAACCACGCACTGGTCTATCAATGGGCGACCATCAAGCCATCACCACTCTTGAGTGGAATATCAGCCGCGAAGCACAAGATGAGCTTGCTTTTAACAGTCATCAAAACCTAGCGCGCGCTTATGATGAAGGGTTCTTTGATGACCTTATTACTCCATACAAAGGTCTGACGCGCGATAACAACTTGCGCCCTGATACTACTTTGGAAAAACTGGCTAAATTAAAGCCTGTGTTTGGTAAAAAGAACGCCAACCCAACGATGACAGCAGCCAACTCTACACCATTAACGGATGGTGCCTCTTGTGTCCTACTAGGAACCGATGAGTGGGCAAAAGAGCGTGGTCTTAAGCCATTGGCTTATATCGTTCATCAAGAAACGGCCGCCGTTGATTTCATTGGTAAATCTGGCACCACAGAAGGCCTATTAATGGCACCTGCTTATGCCGTACCGCGTATGCTTGAGCGTGCAGGTCTAACACTACAAGATTTCGATTTTTATGAAATCCATGAAGCCTTTGCATCACAAGTGTTATCAACACTAGCTGCTTGGGAAGATGAAAAATTCTGTGCAGAGCGTCTAGGACTAGATGCACCACTAGGCTCTATCGATCGTAGCAAGCTAAACGTGAATGGCTCGTCGTTAGCTGCGGGTCATCCATTTGCCGCAACGGGCGGTCGTATCCTAGCCACTGCAGCGAAGCTATTGGATCAAAAAGGCTCAGGTCGTGCACTAATCTCTATCTGTGCAGCTGGTGGTCAGGGCGTGACTTGTATCTTAGAGAAATAACTCTTTGACTGCTATTATTTGATTGGTATTATCAGTCAATAGTTAGCATAAATACTTTAAAGCACTCTTTAATCGATAGATTAGAGAGTGCTTTTTTATGCCCATTCACTACTCAAAACTGGATATTAGTCATGGTCTTGCTAACAACACAATAATGAAACGTAGCCAACGCATAGCTCTATCGGTAGTTATGCTAAAGTAAGAGAATAACCAATAAAAATCATAACAACACCAATTAGGAGTTTTTTATGGGTAAGATACCTTCGTCCATCAATCCCAAATCCCTCACGCCACAAGAGCGTCAGGAACTTAGCTCACCTGAGCAACACAGTTTTATCGAGCGTATGGATAAAGAGGTTTTTAATGATCAGCTGCGTCGTAAGATGCACGAAGACCTCATCGATACTTATGATGAAGAGCTAGAAAACGAGATAGATGATTATGTGCGTGACTTTCGTTTTGATGGGCGCGAAATGAGTGAGCAAGAAAGACTTGATCGTCGTATGTACTTTCAAGAGTTGGTAAGGCTACAGCGTGAGCTTATTAAGTTGCAAGACTGGGTCGTTGATCGCGGTGAGCGTATCGTCGTCATATTTGAGGGTCGTGACTCAGCGGGTAAAGGTGGCGCTATCAAGCGTATCACGCAGCGCTTAAACCCTCGTGTGTGTCGAGTGGCTGCCCTACCTGCACCGACGGAACGTGAGCAATCACAATGGTATTTTCAGCGTTATGTCGCCCATTTGCCTGCTGCTGGTGAGATTGTGCTGTTTGACCGCAGTTGGTATAACCGTGTGGGGGTTGAGCGTGTGATGGGTTTTTGTACCGATACACAGTATGAAGAATTTTTTCAGTCGGTGCCTGAGTTTGAACGTATGCTAGTCCGCTCAGGTATTCGCTTGGTGAAGTACTGGTTTTCGATCACTGATGATGAGCAGCATTCACGCTTTATGAGCCGTATTCACGACCCGCTCAAGCAATGGAAGCTCTCAGCCATGGACTTACAGTCACGCCGCCGTTGGGAAGACTATACCAAGGCTAAAGAGACCATGTTTGAGCGAACGCATATCCCTGAAGCACCTTGGTGGGTGGTTGAAGGTAACAATAAAAAACGCGCAAGGCTAAACTGTATTGCTCATCTACTCGAACAAATTCCTTATAAGGAAGTGCCACGTGATGAGGTAGAATTACCCGATCGTAAACGTGATGACGAATACTACCGTGAGCCTATTCCAGATGATATGTATGTGCCACCGCGTTATTAAAAGATATGATGACTTTACTTAGGTTGTGTCCTAAATCCAATCGGTTGTCCTCTAAATGGGCTAAAAATGGCTACATTTTACCAAGCATCGTCAAATAGCTTATTGATATCTCGATATTATTGGCATTGCCTTTATTGTTTGACGGCAATTTTTATCACCATTTTTAAAATAAAGACACGCCCTAGTCTTATGCTCATAAAAAAAGCCGCCTTATCGATATATAAGGTGGCTTTTTTTATACTGTTTGTTGAATAATAGTCGTCTAACACTCATCAAAACCATTATAAGTACAATAAATAATTACATGGTATAGGTGGACTGCAAACCATCTATTTTACCCGCCAATAATCGCTCAACTTCGTTTTTAATTCTTTGACCTGCAATATCAGTTCCAATCTGTACCGCAAAACCTGCCGGTCGGCCACCTTGAGTTTTGGCGTTAATCCAAACCACTTTGCCATTCATAGGCAAACGCTCGCTAGAATTGGGTAAAGTGATGGCGATAAATACCTCGTTACCTAGCTGCTGAGCGTCATTGGATGGCACAAATAATGCGCCATTACTGACAAAGGACAAGTAGCTGGCATATAACATTTCGATATTTTCAATGTGGCAGGTTAATATCCCGCCGCGTCCTGGCATGGCCATAGTCAGCTTCCTTCATTAAGTTTGGTATTTTTATTTGCTATCAAGGCAGATTTTCTTATAAACAAGCCAATTCTTGCATTAGCTTATCATAGGCAAATTTTTCTTGCACATTTTGTTGCAGAGCGATTTTTGTCTGCTGTAAGCTACTAGAAAAAAGTGCTAGGCCATTATTATCAGGTGGATACTTTTCTAAGGCAGCGGATAGATTGACGTCTTTTTGAAGCTCATTAAGCCCTAAGCAAACACGGCGCATATCAAGTAGCATCAGCTCAGAAAGCTGAATAAATTCCGTGATACTCAGTTGGTTTTGCCAATAGTCACTGGCTGCCACACTACTACGTTTACCACTCCGCAATGCCTGCCACGTCGTCAACCATAGCGCACGTTTGCTATACCATGGCGCTTGTGCCATGGCTATCGCTGCCAAAGGTGCGCCATTTGCCAATTGGATAAGCTGCTCAATCGCAGCCGTTCCGACCGCTTCACGATTGACCGTAGAGCCAAGTGCCTGTGTCACATAATCAACGGCGATCACAGGCTGAATGGTCTGTAATGGCAACTGCTGCACCCGACTTTTAATGGTGGGCAGTAGTTGTGCTGGAGTATCACTGATCAAAAATAAATGGACTTGTGCTTGTGGTTCTTCCAAAGTTTTGAGTAGCGCATTGGCCGCGGCAATCGTCATTTGCTCTGCATGGTCTAACACACAGATACGCATTCCTTGACCACCTTGGTAGATAAAAGGCTGCAAGTTACGGATATCATCCACTTTAATCTTAAGAGCACTGTTATTGGCTGTTTTGGATGATTTTTTATCCTTTGCAGCGTTACTTAATTTTTCTTGATTATCAGCACTATCTGCACTGATTGGCATACTGATCAGTGGCAATACCTGTAAGCTTGGATGCGTGCCAGATCTTAGCCATTGGCAACTTTCGCACGCGCCGCAAGCCCCTGTGGGATGGCTATCACGCTCACGGCATAACAACCAAGCGACCAAACGCCATACAAAAGCCCGCTTGCCCATACCTTGCATACCAGCAGCTAATAGTGCATGTGGCAAAGATTGCTGTGATGTCAAAACTCGCTTGGTCAATTGCGACCATAGATTTTGCTGCCATGGCAATAACGCGGCGAAATAAATGTGGTCTGTAGTATCCATTGTGCCTGTATTTTGCGTCTTATCACTCATAGCTAACGTCCTATAACTTCGCTTGATTATTCAGGATATAGCGTGTTCATGACGCTTTAGATGAAATATTTTTGCTTAGGCTATTTATCCAATGGGGCTCTGAAATTCAGTCAAACTCATGGCATTTAAGCGGTCTAAATCTTCTTGGGTATCGACCCCTGCAGGTAGATGACAAACGGCAACTGAAATAGCAATCTGCGCTCCATTTTCTAAAACGCGTAACTGCTCTAGGCTCTCAAGTCTCTCAAGTGGCGTTTGCGGCCAATGCACAAACTGCTGTAATAAACGGACGCGATAAGCATATAACCCTAAATGACGATAAGCATTTTTTGGTGGGTTTCTATGATTATCATCGGACAATATGACATCACGATCACAAGGAATGGGCGCTCGGCTAAAATAAAGCGCACGTTGCAAGTCATTAGCGTGTTGACTGACAACCTTAACCACTGATGGACGCATAAAAGTCTCATAGTCGTCGATTGGCTCACACAAAGTCGCCATCACGCTATCACTGTCTGTGACCAAAAGCGCCTTTACCTGCTCCAATAATAACGGTGGCACTAACGGTTCATCGCCTTGCATGTTGACCACGATATCATGGTCAGCCCACCCTTTGATGGCGGCAACTTCTGCCAAACGGTCAGTGCCTGAAGCATGCTCGCTACTGGTCATCACCACATCAAACCCTGCATCCATGCATATCTTGGCAATATCATCATCATCCGTGGCAATACACATATCATCAGCGAAGTGCGCTGTTTGCGCCTTTTCAGCAACCCAAAGAATCATCGGCTTACCATGTATCTCTAGTAATGGCTTGCCGGGCAGCCGCGTGCTCTTAAAACGAGCAGGGATAACAATGTGAGTTTTGGCGGGCATAATCACTGACGACATGGGGTTTCCTATAGCAATTTTTATACGGTTTAAAGCATCATCTATTATTTGCTTTGGTATTATTATTGGTACTGTTATTGTCATTGTTTGCGATATCAATACCTAGCTTTTTTAGCTGCTGCTGCAGATTATCATAACAGCTGTCAGAGAGTTCGGCGGTTACTGGCAGCACCCATAGTCTGTTTATCAGCGTTTGATGTTCATTATTTAGCGCTTTATCAGTAGTAGCTTTCGACAGCAACGCTCTTATTTTTACCGCATCTTTACTGGTTACTACGATTGGATATTCGGTATACTGCAATAATTCCGCCAACTCAAAATCATAATGATCAGGATAAGCATGTCCAACGACATCAAAGCCTAGCGAATTTAAAGTATCAAAAAACCGCTGCGGATAACCAATACCGCTCACCGCATGCACTTTATGACCCTTTTTAGGTGCATCGATTTGAGAATAAGATAAAGTAGGTTGCCATAAGAGTTGCAGAGCATCCGCCTCTAAGTGCATCGTCAAACGATGGGCTCGGTACAGATTGCTATTATTTTTATTCTTGTCCACTGAATCTGTTGTTAGTGGTTCATGGTATATGACAGTTGCACCCTGCAACCGCGACATGGGTTCACGTAAAAAACCTGTTGGCAGGAGTTGCTGATTACCAAAGCCCCGTGCTGAATCGACCACAATCCATTCAATGTCACGTTGCAGTGCATAATGCTGCAAGCCATCGTCGGCAATAATGAATTGCAAGTCAGGATGGGCAGCTAACAAGGTTATAATCGCTTGCTTACGATTAGGACATACTGCCATGGGTGCATTTGTCATATTGACAATCAAACAAGGCTCGTCCCCTACCACGTTGGGCAAACTGGCGGCATCGACCAAAGCGGGCATTTGACTGGTGTCGCCACCGTAACCACGGCTGATAACCCCTACCTTTATTCCTCGTTCTTGTAGATAATGAACCAAGGCAATGATCAATGGTGTTTTGCCACTACCGCCCACGCTAATATTGCCGATCACCATAACGGGAACAGGCGCACGATAACTTGCTAACAGTCCAACTTTATAAGCTTGACGACGCAGCGTGGTGATAAGTCCGTACAACCAACTAATAGGTAGCAATAGCCATAGCCAAGCGGCTTGACGTTGCCAGGCGCGCGTCACTGTCGTTTCAATACTCATGATAATTGACCACTTACCTATTCAGCTAAACTTTAACTTAGCAAGATTTGAACATCAAAGCTGCTCAAAGAATAGTCCAATAATTTTATTCAAAGTCGCGTTCATACATTTGCGCATAATGACCTTGCAATTGCATAAGCTCATCGTGCGTGCCTAACTCGACGATTTGACCGCTGTCTAACACAGCGATACGATCGGCTGATTCAATAGTGGTCAGTCGATGTGCAATGACTAATGTGGTACGATCTTTCATCACATTATCAAGTGCTTGCTGAATGTAATACTCTGATTCATTGTCTAACGCACTGGTTGCTTCATCTAAAATTAAAATTGGTGCATCTTTTAATAGCGCACGAGCAATCGATAAGCGCTGACGCTGCCCGCCAGACAGCTGCAAACCTTCAGCACCGATTTCACTTTGATAGCCGTTTGGCATTTTCATAATAAAATCATGAGCAAAGGCATCTTTTGCGGCACGCTCAACCTCAGCTTGGGTTTTATTGGCTAAGCCACCATAAGCAATATTGTTAAATACCGTGGTATTGAACAGGACTACTTGTTGATTGACCATCGCAATCTGCGCCCGTAAGCTCTCAAGCTTAATGTCTTCAATCGGTATACCATCCAAGGTAATTTGTCCAGAAGAGGTCGATAAGGTGCGCGTCAATAAATTTACTAAAGAGGATTTACCAGCACCACTTCGCCCTACCAATGCAACCGTCTCACCCGCTCTTACCTCTAACGTAAAGTCACGCAAAGCGACCGTTGAGTCAGGATAAATCAGACTGACATTATCTAGCTTGATTTCGCCCGTCAAAGCAGGGCTAAGCACACCAGTGTCTGTTTCTTCTGGCTCATCTAACAAGGCAAAAATCGACTCACCTGCCGCGATACCTTTTTGCAGTTTTTGATTGATATCAGTCAATGAGCGTACCGGCTTGCTGAGCAAACCTGCAGCGGCGATATATGAGATAAACTCACCCGCTGAGATATTGTCGATCACCGATGGGCGTAGTGCGAGCCACACCACAACTGACATGGCTATAGCCATTAGCAGCTGTACTGCTGGCGTATTGATACTGTTGGTCACCACGACCTTCATGCCTTGGCGTAAGTTCTTTTTTGATGTTTTATCGAAGCGTGCGGCTTCGTATGCTTGACCACCATAGTTTTTGACAACCTGATAGCCACCAATCACTTCATTGGTAATATGGCTGACATCACCCATCGTCTCTTGTATACCTTTAGACAACTTTAGATAACGCTTTGAGGCGATGCGAATAAGCCACAATATTGGCGGTAGCACAACGAATAAAATCAACGTCAAACGCCAATTGCTATAAAGCAAGAAACCTATCAAAGCGACGACTGTCAGACCATCACGCAGTAGCGTCTTCATAGAGTCTGTACTAGCTGCGGTGACTTGCTCAACATCAAATATCAGCTTGGATGAAATGGTACCAGCAGGATTGGCTAAGTAAAAAGAGCTTGGCAGACGAAGCAATTTATTAAAGACTTCCACTCGCAGCTCATATACCAAATTACGTGAGACCAGAGCAGAATAATAATTACCCAAAAAGCTACCAACACCGCGGACAAAAAACAGACCAATGATCAATAATGGAAATAAATCCTGTTTGCTTTGATCGTTCTGATTAATGGCATCGGTGATATATTGAAGTAATTTGGCAATCCAAATCTCTGTCGCCGCATTAATCGCAAAGCCCAACACAGTAAGCATTAATGCCCACCAGTATGGTTTTAGATAACTCAGCAAACGCAGCAAGGTCTTATGTTTAGGTATATTTGACGGCTCTGCTGATAGTTTTTTAGCAGCAGTTTTTGCAGAGTCAGGTTGATATGCTTGGCTCATAAAAGCCTCAATTTGGGGGTCATAACATGAATGGACTGCGTTAAAATCGCAGTTTTATAAGAGCATCTATCAATGGCACTAAAGTAGCTATAGGCTACTGAGGTAACGGCTGACCAAGTGGCACGACCGTACTGATATTAAGGTTCAAAAACCCCAGTTTACCCGCAATGTCCATCACTCGCACAACCGATTGATGGGTGGCATTGGCATCCGCAGCAATAACAAATAGCATGTCACGATTACCGCCAGCTTCTTGTTGTAGCATACTGGTCAACTCTGCCTCATTACTACTGGCAAGCGTAATACCGTTCACCAGATAACTGCCATCTTCTTGTACCGCCACTTCGATACTGTTTTTCTCTTCTGTCAGCGCGACACCTTCAGCTTCAGGAAGAATAATATTTAAACGACTAAAATGATTAAACGACGTTGCTAACAGCAAAAAAACAATCAAAAACAATAAACAGTCAATCATCGGGGTCAAGTTAATTTCGAGCGGCTCAACAGTCGGTTTTCTAAAGCGCATATCACTCTCTTTAATTTACTGAATACTCATGTGCTTGATGGATTATTATAGCGTGCTGAACAGTCACAGATACTAAGAAATAAATGCTAAGAAGTGACGGCAACACCATTATTTGAGCTTAATCCACCCACTGCATACTCATTATCTACAACGTCAGCCGATGGCGCACGATGTGCAGGCACATTCAAGCCAGCAGTAGACGTATTTTCCAGCAAATGATAATCATACAACTCTTGAATCATGAGTCCCGCTTGCGTCTCAAATTGGGCATTAATATCGATAATACGGCGCTGAAAATAACGATAGGCAACCAGTGCTGGAATAGCCACGATCATACCAGCAGCAGTCGTAATCAACGCTTGTGACACACCAGCAGCAAGCATCGTTGGGTCTTGCATCGCCCCATCGGTAATCGCCAAAAATGACGAAATAATGCCTAACACCGTGCCTAACAAACCGAGTAGTGGCGCAATCGCTCCTATGGTCCCAAGCATATTGATGTTTTTTTCTAACTGATGCACTTGTACGCTAGCGCGGTTTTGCATATGCATCGTCATCGAATCTAAGCCATATTGACGATACAGCAGCCCTGTCGCTAAAATATCTCCCAAAGGTGTTTTTTCTTTGACATTCATCAACTGTGTACGACCAATATCCCCATTCTCACGTAAGCGCGTGATTAGCTGTTCGCGCAATCTACTCGGGGCAACTTTATTAAACTGTAAGGTATGACTACGCTCGATGATGATAACCAATGCCAATATTGAGCACACCACGATAGGTGTCATCAACCACCCACCCGCTTTTACCAACTCCCACATATTGACTCTCTTTTATATTTTTATAAAAATAGCGGTTATCAAAATATCTTAAATTTACAGCATCATGACAAACTCGTTAGCGATATCAAGCCTGTGCTTCTATGTGCTTAATCAAAGCTGCTAACTGATCTTGGTTATGGAAAAATATCTCAACACTACCCTGGCCATCTTTTTTGTGTTTGAGTTTGACTTCAGCCCCTAACATATCTGTCAGTCTTTGCGTCAAGCGCTCAACCTCACGAGATTGCGTTTGCTCAGCACGATTGGCTTTAGGCGCAGGCTGCAAGATCGATTTAACCAACTTTTCAGCGTCGCGTACCGTCATACCACCGTCGATAATTTTTTGCGCGATAATCGGCTGCTGCTCAGAAGATAATGCCAAGAGCGTGCGCGCATGACCCATATCTAGGGCATTATTTGCCAAATGATCTTTGACTGTATCATGCAGTTGATTGAGACGCAGCAGGTTTGATACGGTGGTGCGCGCCTTACCAACGACTTCGGCAATCATCGCATGACTCATACCAAATTCAGTATGAAAGCGTTGTAATGCGGCGGCCTGTTCAATCACAGACAAATCTTCACGCTGGATATTTTCAATCAAGGCCAGTGCGATGGCAAGCTCATCAGATAAAGCACGTTCAATCGCTGGAATGACAGATTTTCCTGCCATTTTTGCCGCACGCCAGCGGCGCTCGCCAGCAATGATCTCATGGGTAACGAATGCTTCACTCTTGTCTTCATTGGCCAATAACGGACGGATAACGATCGGTTGCATAACGCCATGCTGCTCAATCGAAGACGCCAGCTCTGCAAGCGCCGTTTCACTCATATCACGGCGTGGCTGATACTTACCCGCTTGCAAACGCGTGACATCTATTTGCACCAAGCTTATCTGGTCTTCAGAGGCACTAGTATCTGTTCCATTAACACGATTCTTATTAGCCGTACCTTTGTTTATCGTGCGCGGCGACCGTGTAGTTCGACTGCTGGTAGTGGTGTCAGAGGCGATAGCTTTGGTCGTTGGTTTTTCACTGGTCTCATTACTATCAGATTGAGCAGGCGTGCTAACATTTAATCTATCAGCGTTTAGCGTTTCAGCTGGCAAAGTACTCTCACGCGCCGCCATATCGTCTTGCAAGGCAGAGGCGGTGATTTGCTTTTCTTTTTTGATTGACCCTAATAAGGCATCTAAGCCTCGATTGGCAGCCAACCCTCTTTTCTTCGCCATGATTACCTATCCTCTAACGCTAAAATAAAAGCCAAATAATTATTAATACAGCTTACTCATTACTTATAAATACGACATTCAATGTTCAATATCTGTTTAGTCGCTTGTGCTGACATTCTATCACTGGTGCTAAAAAACATGCATACATGCGTATTAATCACTTTGTTTCATGACTTCAGCCGCCAATTTTTGATAAGCGCGCGCACCTTTTGACCATCTCTCATAAGCGATGACTGGCAAACCATGTGCTGGCGCTTCTGCCAAGCGAATATTTCTTGGAATATGGGTCTTATACATAATATCGCCAAAGTGCGCTTCCAGCTCGGCAGACACGTCGCGAGCCAGTGTATTGCGTGCATCAAATAATGTTCTCACCACGCCGCGGATATATAGCTTTGGATTCAATTCCGTCAAGCGCTCAATCGTCTGCGACAAATCAGCCAAGCCTTCTAATGCATAGTATTCACACTGCATCGGAATAATGACGCTGTCTGTAGCAACTAACGCATTAATCGTCAGCAAATTCAAGCTGGGTGCGCAGTCTATAACCACATAATCGTAAGCAGGTTTTTTAGCAGCTAGCTGATCATTAACCAAAGCCACCATTGCTGTTTTAAACAGCTCATGACTATTGGTCTTATTCATTAGGGTGATATCCATGCCAGCCAAATCACGATTGGCACCGATCACATCAAACCCTGCCGGACTGGTAACAATAGCATCAGACAGCGACACCCCATCCAATAATACGTCAGCGATAGTTAGCCCAAGCTCGTTTTTATCAACACCCGTACCACTGGTAGCATTGCCTTGTGGGTCTAAGTCAATCAGCAGTACATGCTTGCGCTTCGCAGCCAAGCTGGCGGTCAAATTCACTGCCGTCGTGGTTTTACCCACGCCGCCTTTTTGATTCGCAATTGCTATGATTTCCATACACTCACTCAATTTAATTAGGGTCTATTACTATTGTTTTACTTTTGGCTTACACAATCGATTTTTCACTAAACTTTGCATAGCATAGTACTCATAAGTGTAAACAGTACGAGTATCTCTATACAATTAGCACTATCTGTATCACCATATTTTGAATATCTTGCCATTCAGATATCAAAAAAACCATGTGTCACCGACACGTATCACTTAAAAGGTGTTCATAGCTTAGACATTTTTATAGGACAATTCAATTAAATGACGACTATCATGTAAACGAGGCACTTTAAGCTTAATCGTCTTAATATGCCAGTCATTGTCCAGCGCTTGTAGTTCTTCATCGCTTGGCGCTTTGCCTTTCATCGCGCATAGGTAACCGTTATCTGCTAAGCGCGGCTGAGCCACTTCGACAAAATCGATCAAACTGGCAAAGGCTCTAGAAGTCACAACGTCATAGCTGGCTTCATGCGCCTCGATACGAGAAGCGATTGGCTGCATATTATTCAAGCCAAGCTCGCTGCTGATTTGCTTAATAAAACGAATTTTTTTCTGATTACTATCAAGTGCGGTGCATTGACGCTCTGGCTGACAAATCGCAATAATAACCGCTGGCATCCCTGCTCCTGTGCCAATATCTAACAGTGACCCTGACGGTAAATGCGTTATAATAGTCAAACAATCGATTATATGTTTGATTAAAGCCTCTTCTGGATCAGTGATGGCGGTCAGATTATACGCTTTATTCCACAACAAAAGCTGGTCTAAGTACAATAATAATGTGCGCTGCTGCGTCTCACTCAAGGATAAATTGAGCTCATTGACCGCTTGAGCCAAGGTATTCGCCAGCGCTGGCAACTGTGCGCCAAGCTTTACAAAGCCAGTCGGATCAATACGGATATTGCCCGTGTTGGCAGAGGATGAAGATGTTTCAGTAAAGTCTGACATACAACGAGTTATCCAGTTTTGACATGTGAACCGTCTATTTTATCATGCAGTCTGCCCATTGAATAGTTGCAGATTGCGCCAATGTGAGACATCTTATACTATCTGAGCCTATATTGAGGCGTTATTGTTCTTTAATCGCCTTAAATGGATGATGAATGATGGCTTATATAGGCGTTTTTAACAGAGCCTGCTAATGATACAAAACTGCTTTTAATGATTTATTTAAAATATCGTTTTATCTTGTAAGATGTTTTTATGAACGATGCAAATTAACTAGAAAAAACCAAGTATTAGCACTCATTAGTAACCTTAATAACACTTAATAGCACTTAATACATACGCCACTTTCTACAAACGATATAATTTATACCTATGACCAAACAGCCACACATCCCTACCTCTCAATTATCGAGAGACGCTAATAAAAAAGACGCTAATAATATGGCAACACCCATCATTGAATTAAAAAGCACCAAATCAGCAACAGCGAATGCACCGCATCCATGCTTTATTGATATCAAGCAGCGCTGCCTTGTCACCGCTGAGCAACTAAAACGCTATAGCGACCCTGATGAATTACCCTCGGATACCCGTACGGCACCAGATCTAGACGTTGGCTTTGGTCAACAGCGTGCCCTAAAAGCCTTACAAACAGCTTTGGATATCAAAGCCAGTGGCTATCATGTGTTTGCTGCTGGTGAAAATGGCTTGGGCAAACGCACCGTCATCAGCCGCTTGCTAACGCGTATTGCCGCCGATGCACCCACACCTGACGACTGGGTATATGTGCATAATTTCACCGATCCACGCACCCCACTAGCCTTGCGATTACCTGCGGGGCAAGCCTCCTTATTGCAGCAGCAAGTCAATCACTTATGGCAACAAGCCAAAAAACGATTGAGCCAACGCTTTCGTAGTGACCAATATCAAAGCAAAATCGAAGCCATCAAAAATGACACGCATCAAAAAGAAAGTCAGGCTTATGATGTGCTCAATGCGGAAGGCAAACAATATGATTTGGCGTTGACGTTTCGCTCCTTTGATAATAAAGCGGTGTTTGTACATCCCAGTCAACTCGCGACAGAAACTAGTGGTGGTGATGATAAATTATCTGCTAGCAACAAAAATAAATCCGTGAGCGATAATAGTAGCAAAGCGAGCATTTCTAGCACCGAGTATAACGATCCTATTAATGCAGAGCGGAATGAAAACAATACTGAATACGGTAATAGTGAATACGAAGCTGAGTTAAATAACTTTGTCCAAAAAAACCATATGCAAAAACGCTTAAGTCAGTTGACCATCGCGTTAGAGCAGTTAGAGGACGAAGCCAATGATGCGATAGAAGCCCTGCATCGCAATATTGCACGTCGTGCATTACAACCATTATTTGCCCCTGTTTATGAGCAATTTGCCAGTCACCCGTTGGTCATTGACTATCTCAAGACCGTATTTGCCGACATGGTTACGCATGTCGAGCGCATCGTCAATGGCGATGACGAAGAGTTTGTAACGGCAGTTTTGGCCACGACCCCAAGTCGCTATGCGGTCAACGTCATTGTCAGTCACATGCCGGACGACGGTGCACCCGTCATCTTTGAGGACTTACCGACGCACTTGAACTTGTTGGGTCATGTCGAGCAAATCACCCAATTGGGCACGGTCACCACTGATGTCAGTATGATTCGAGCAGGTGCTCTACACCGTGCCAATGGTGGTTATTTACTATTAGAAGCGAGTCACTTACTTGAGCATCCGTATGCTTGGCAGGGTCTCAAGCGGGCGCTACAATCACGCAAAATCAAACTCTCAAGCCTTGAACAAATGCTGACCTTAACAGGCAGCTTATCGTTAGCACCTGCCCCCATTGACCTTGATGTTAAAGTGATTTTGCTTGGTGAAGCAGACTTATATTATGAGCTGTTAGAGCTTGAGCCTGAGTTTGATGCGGTATTTAAAGTACGTGCCGATTTTCACGATGATGTGCCTCGCAGCAGTGAGCACGAATTGGCGTTAGTCGCAAAAATGGCTGACATCATTGACTATGCCAATCTCTATCCGTTTGATCGTAGCGCGCAAGCTGCCCTACTTGAGCATTTAAGCTTACAAGCAGAAGACCAAGACCGCTTAAGCTTGCACAGTGATTTATTAATCAAGCTATTGCATGAGTCTAACCGCCACGCGCATTTAAGCGGAAAAAACATTGTTAATGCCTATCATGTCACACAAGCCATCGATGATATGGACGAGCGTTCAGGATACCTGCGTGACCTCTATTGGGATGAGCTCAAAAACGGTCAGCAGCTTATTCAAACCACAGGCAGCGCGGTCGGACAAGTCAATGCGCTGACAGTGGTTAGCTATGCCGATAGCGAGTTTGGCATGCCCGCCCGCCTGACTGCCGTCATTCAACCAAATATCGGTACGGGTGAGATTCTCGATATCGAGCGTGATGTAGATTTGGGTGGTAGTTTACACGCCAAAGGCATGCTGATTATGACCAGCTATTTGCGCGCATTATTCAGCCAACATCATGCGCTCAACTTTAGCGCCTCGCTCGCTTTTGAACAAAGCTACGCCCATATCGATGGCGATAGTGCTACCGTCAGCGAAGGCTGTGCGCTGCTATCTGCCTTAGCAAACGTCCCGATTGATCAGTCATTTGCCATTACTGGCTCTATGAACCAATTGGGCGAAGTGCAAGCGGTTGGCGGTATCAACTCTAAAATCGCCGGATTCTTTGATGCATGCCGCGAGCAAGAATTGACTGGGAAGCAAGGCGTGGTCATTCCAATGGCCAATGTCAAACAGCTCATGCTGCGTGACGACATCATTGCTGCCGTCAAAGCGAACGAATTTCATATTTATGGTGTCTATACACTGAGCGAAGCATTGACGCTGATGACTGGTTTGCCTATCGATACCATGAACAAGAAAGGTCGCTATCGTAAAGACACGTTGTTTGGCAAAGTTTTAAGTCGTCTGATGTTATGGGATGAAAATCAAGATAACAATGACGATGGTATTGATGATAAAAAGTCCAAAAAGAAAGATAAAAAAAAGCAAAAAGCAAAACGTCAAAAAAAACGGGACAAGAGAAAAAAAGAAAAATGTAAAGACAAGGCGGAGCATAACGAAGTCGTTATAAATGATGATCAAGGTATCAACCAAAGCATCAATCAAGGTATCGATAACAATGCCACTAAAACGCCCATTGACGCCATATAAGCTGATTTATAGTGAAATTTAGCCTTGTCAAAACCAATCAATAAGTCAGTGTGCTAATTTAAGACATGCCCTAGACGCTACGATGCTTTTCTGCGATGATGAATGGTTAATACTCCGCTAAGCTATACAAAAGCCAACTCGTAATTTCATAAAGGTTATCGCTTAATGACTGTACATTCTACTGACGCCGACCACTCTCATGCTCAAACGAACTCTGTTGAGCAAGCTAATACTGTAGCGGCAGCGGACAGTCATGTCTCAGAAGATAATAACGATAATCGCCATGGCGCGGCGACGACAGCGCGCCAGTGGCAAGTGCTATCGCAACTACAGCGCAACCGCTGGGTGGGCACAACCCATATCTACGAGCAGCTGATGATGGCAGGCTTTGACATCAGCCTGCGCACTGTCCAGCGCGACTTAAATGCGCTGGCAAAACGCTTTCCCATAGAAAAAAACAACGCCAACCCGCAAGGCTGGCGCTGGCGTGATGACGCGCCACTCCAAAGCTTACCGCACATGAATCTATCGCAAGCAGTCGCCTTTAATATGGTTGAAGCCAATCTAACTCAGCTACTACCACCTGTTATTTTAGATGAATTATTCCCGTGGTTTGACTTGGCAAGGCGGCAGCTAAAAAACAGTAAAGTCACCCATTCATGGATCGACAGAGTGCGTATCGAGCCTGCCACTCAGCCACTAATCGCGCCGCATATTGACTTGGATAGCAAAGACAATATTTACCATGCGCTGTTTTATCAATTACAAATCAAAGCCTGCTATACCCGCAGCAATAAATCACAGGCCAGTGAATATCTTTTGAATCCTATAGCTATCATCCAGCGCGGTGTGATTATTTATCTGCTGGCAACTCGTACTGATGATCCAAACTTTACCATTCGTACCTTTGCCCTACATCGATTTGCTAGCGTTGACATTCTTGAAAGCGCCGCACAAACACCTGAGAGTTTCCAACTCGATACTTATTTGGATGCGGGTGGTATGGGCTTTAGCCATCCCTTATTCGGTGAGCTGCCTAATCATGGCAAAAACACCGCTATTGAGCTACAATTCACCAAACAAGCGGGCAAAAGCCTGACTGAAAGCAAGCTCAGTGACGATCAAACTGTTACGTTGGATGATGACACGCTGACCATTCAAGCCACTGTCAACCTAACTTCGCAACTGGTTTGGTGGTTGCGTGGTTTTGGCAATGGTTTATTGAATGCCAAACCAGCATTGTTACATCAAGCCGTATTGGATAAGTTTTTTGATCATAAATAACAACTGCGAGTAATGACGCTCAAATCTAACCGTATTCAGACGATTACCACTATTTAAAAATAAAGAACGAAAATAGATAAGGAATGTTATGCCGACCACTGCCTCATTGCCATTACTGTCAGACAGTTTAAGAGGACTGGGCTTAGATGCTGGAACCTTATTTTTTGCGCTAAACTATGAATTTACCAAGATTGAGCCAAAAGGCATGTTTAAGCGCTTTAAAAAAAACCAGAGCGCTATTGATATTGATTTGGCTTGCGTACTATATGACGACAATTGCACCATCAGTGATATCGTTTGGTTCAAACAATTGCGCGATAAAGCGGAATCAGTGAAACATCAAGGCGACAGTCTCAATGGCAAAGATCGCGGCGAACAAGCGATGTATTTGGCACCTCTTGACCAAGAGCAAATCAGGCTTTACTTAGATAAAATCCCAGCACATATCACCCATATTGCTATGATAGCCAACTCTTACCACGGTCATCCGTTTTCAAGAGTCAAAAAAGGCGAGATTCATCTAAGCGATGATGAAGGCAATCGATGTTTTGAAGTCAATCTAAAGCAACTGCCACGTGATTGTACGACGCTGTGGGTGGCACATTTACGCCGAGAAGTGGATGATTGGCATCTCACACTGCAAAACTTACCCCTTCCTGCCGAAGATTTAGCAACGGCGGCGCAGCAAGTCGCCCATGAATTGGCCCGTGCGCTACCCATTCCACAAGCTATCTAAATACCATAAAACATCCGTTTATTGCTAATAAAAGGGTGCAACGTTCTGATAACGTTGCACCCTTTTCTGACATATCCATTTTTTGAAACCTAAAATAATTACTATAAAAGACTTACAGTGGCTCACCGCAATGTGGGCAAAAGTTCTTTTGTCGTTCTTCCACTTCTCTTTCGCGGCGCTCAAGCTCTTGTTCGCGTAATACCTGTAATACGATATTTTGCGCCTGCTCTTTATCCAGTCCCAGCTCACGGCGAATTTTATCGATCATCATCTGATTTTTCACCAAATCAAAATCACTATCAATCAACTGTGCTCGAAAGTCCTGTTCAAGCTCTTCACGGCGCTGAGCAAGCTCATTTGCCAAACCAGTCGCTAAAATACCTGCAGGTAATGCCGCCAGACCCACACCTAATATGGTAATAACCGCACCCAATATTTTACCCGCATTGGTAATCGGCGTGACATCGCCATAGCCCACCGTTGTTAGCGTCACCACCGCCCACCACATCGCTTTAGGTATCGACTCAAACTCTTCTGGCTGGGCGTGGTTTTCAACCAAGTAAATGCCGCTAGATGCCGTCACAATCATAATTATTAAAATAAAAATAACCGCTTGGAACGAGCCTTTTTCTTTGCTGATGACCACCAATAAGATGCGTAACGAAGCAAAATAGCGTGTCAGTTTGAGAATTCGGAATAAACGTAATATACGTAAGAAGCGTAAATCAATCGTAACAAAGAAATTCAAGAAAGCTGGCGCAATGGCGACTAAATCAATCAACGCAGAAGGACTTTTCAACCACTCCCAGCGCTGACGCCAAGTGGTGCCATCTGGTTTTTCCTCGGCCACACTCCACAAACGCAGCAAATACTCAATAGAAAACACCACGATAGAGAAATTTTCAAACCAAGTAAAATACTCTTGATAAGGGTAATACCAACTGTCAACCGACTCAGCAATAACCGCTGCTACATTGGTCATGATTAAAAATATTAAAAAGTAGTCAACGCAACGGCTAAACAGCGTATCGTGCTCATCATTTTGCAGAATATCGTAAACGAAAAGACGCAAGCGCCGTATAGATTGGAATAGCATGCCGTCCCTATGCGGTGAAACACCGGTCTTATATTAGTATAATAAAGCAGTCATCACAGAATATGACATTAATGCTCGGTCACTATCAGTATTTCATACCCATCATTACTTAGCGATATAGTGCTCTTAAAGCATTACTAGTGACAGGACTGTCTTATTTATTATGAAGCATGATCGGTGATTATACTAAATTTAAATAGTACATGTAGGCAAACAAAATTAGCACCAGCACAATGGCGATGATAGCGAAGCGTAAGAATCGTTCGTCAGCGCGTAATTGCTGACTGATATCTTGAGCAGGCAGCAAAAATAAGTTGCATTCAGGACAGCAAGAGTCCATCCGATCCAATATCGTCACAGAACGTGCGTTTGTGCAGCGTAGAGGAGAATTACTACAATAGCCAAGCATAATATATTACCCCTCTTTTCCCACTCTCATTATTCATTCGAAAAGTAATGAGACTATCATTACCGACTCTAAGCTTTTGACATTTTAATATTCTAAAAATATCAGCGAGAGTTTAGCACCATTGACTATCGACCAAATTCTAATGCCATACCTCTGTATAACATCAGCATGAAGGGATCTAAGTCTTGCTTCAAAAATGCTAACTGTCCTAAGTAATTTTTAATTACCTCGACAAATATACCTTTAACGGTAAATTTATGCCATAAAAGCCATTAATATGCGTTTAAAACCTTACAGTAAATATGGTTTTGTATTATAATGGCGTTGTAATGTTACAGGTTAGTCAATAATCATAACATTGTGTATCGGTACCTAATGTCATCCCTCGTTAGATAGCCACCGATAATCTTCTATCACGTTAAGGAATCAAATGATGAAACTACAATCCCTAGTTTTAGCCACTGCTGCTGCACTTACTATGACCACAGCGTTTGCTGTACCAGCTGGTACTTGGTCTGTCGCTGCTGGTGCTCACATGGTTGACCCAAAAAGCGATAACGGTACACTGGCAGATGGCACTATTGGTGTCGACGTAGACAGTGATGTTCAACCAACCATTAGCGGCGAATATTTCGTTGCCAATAACATTGGTATTGAATTACTAGCGGCTACACCATTCCATCATGACATTACCTTAACTGCTGGCGATGCTACTATCGATGCTAAAACTCAGCATTTGCCACCGACTCTATCGGTACAATATCACTTCGATGGCTACAACATGCCTATGAATGTGAAGCCATTTGTTGGTGTTGGTGTGAACTATACGACTTTCTTTAAAGAAAAAATCTATAGCGATGCTTTCGAAAAATTAGAACTTGATGATAGCGTCGGCGTTGCTGGTCACATCGGTCTTGACATACCTTTTGCCCCAACTGAATACTTCCGTATTGATGCTCGCTATATGGACATCAAAACAGACGCCAGCGTAAAAGCTAATGGTGAGACCATTGACCTTGGTGAAGTTGACATCAGCCCTTGGGTATATGGCGTTGCTTTTGTTAAGACTTTCTAATATAACATAAAGTAATGTGAATAAAAAAAGCTGGCTTAATCGCCGGCTTTTTTGTATCTAAAGTTTAAGCGGCAATGATTATAGATAAAAAGATTATAGATAAAAACGATTGTGCTAAAGTCATTAACCGCTAAAAATCTGGCGACCATTAGCAACAAATTTTAAGCATAAAAAAAGACCATCCTAAGACAGTCTTTTTTTCAAATCCTTTTAGTACAAACAATTCTTACAGCAAAATACGGCGCGGATCAGCCAGTAACGTTGCAATATAACGGGTAAATACGGCAGCATCTGCTCCATTAATCACACGATGATCGTAAGAAAGTGACAATGGCAACATGAGACGCGGCTCAAAGCTTTGCTTTTTAGCATCCCAACGTGGCTGCATGCTTGCCTCAGACACGCCTAAAATACCCACTTGAGGCCAATTTACTAATGGCGTAAAGGCAGTGCCACCCAAGTTTCCTTGGCTTGATATGGTAAAGCTTGCACCTTGCAAATCTTTAGTAGTGAGTTTTTTGTCACGTGCTTTTACCGCAAGCTCACCAATTTCAATGGCGATTTGCTTCAAGCCTTTATCCTGCACATTCTTGATAACAGGTACGATGAGACCATCATCCGTTGCCACCGCGATGCCCATATTTACGCTTTTACGTAAGATAACTTGCGTATTGTCGTCGCTTAAATGACTGTTAAAGCGTGGATGCTGCGTTAAGGCATAGGCCGTCGCTTTGACCACGAACGCTAAAATCGTGAAGCCGATACCTTCAGCTTTCATGCTACCTTTTAGCTCGCCGCGCAGTTTTTCTGTCTCAGTGATATCAGACAAATCAAACTGGGTCACTTGTGGCAACAAGGTATTATAGTTGAGCTGCGGTATCGAGACTTTTTGTAGACGGCTAAGGTCTTGGGTTGCTGTTTCACCCCAAATCTCAACGTTGCTCATGTCAGGTAAGCTTGGCAGGCTAGCGCTGGCTACATTGCCACTGGCAGGTGCCGCTTTTTGAGTGCTTAAGCTTTCTTTAACATGTGCAAACAAGTCTTCTTTTAGAATGCGATCATTCAATGCCGAACCATTCACTTGAGTGATATCAACACCTAACTGACGTGCCAGCTTACGAACGGCTGGACCTGCATATACGTCAACCAACTTTTCATTAACCTGTGCTTCAGTCAATTTATCAGCTTGCTTACTAGCGACCGCATTAGGCGTTGTAGATTTTTCTGCCTGTTTTGCCTCACCCGTTGTTTTAGCAGCAGCTTTCTCTTCTGATTTGGCTGGTGCTGAATGCTTTGGCTCAGCGCTATCTGATGTAGACTCACTTTCAGCAGCAGCATCTGCACCACTACTTATAATAACGATAAAGTCTTGACCATTAGCAACCATGTCACCTGTTTCAACCAGTATTTTTTCAATCTTACCAGCGACTGGTGCGGGTACTTCTACCGATGCTTTATCAGATTCAATCAATAGGATTGATTGATCCGCAGTCACGATGTCACCAACACTGACCATGATTTCAGAAACTTGCGCTTCATCAACACCTAAATCTGGCAATGCATGAGTGGTCGATTTACCAGCGTTAGACGCAGGCTTGTCATTAGAGTCAGACGAGGCTGATTCAGTTGCCGCAGGCTCAGCCTTTGTTTCTGGCTTAGCATCTGCTTCTTTCTTTTCATCAGCAGCGCTATCGTCATGATTATCTACATTACTTTCTGCACTATCTTCTACATTGTTTTCTGTACTTTCAAGCTCAATCAGTACCATACCTTCACTGACCTGATCACCAACAGCAACGCTGATTTTGGTGACTTTGCCAGCAGCGGAACTTGGTACTTCAACCGAGGCTTTGTCAGATTCTAATAGAATGATGTTGTCATCTTTTGCGATGACATCACCCACTTCTACCATAATTTCGCTGACTTCGGCGCTATCAACACCCAAATCGGGGGCTTTAATATCCATGATTTATCTCCTAGTCTTATGATTATTATTCTTTGACATCACCGTTATTAAGTAAAGTCGCATCCGCTTGATCTTCAGCTCGACCCTCATTGCTGATTTCATCATCATCTTCAGCGACAAATTCAGGGACAGGATTTGGATTGACATTACCAGGTGCTGGTGCATCGGGAGAATGATCATAATAAGGCTGTTGTTGCCATGCAGGTGGCTGATCCACATCAATGCCTAAACTTGAGATGGCATCTTTCACCAAACGCATCTCAACTTCACCCTCATCCGCTAGGCGTTTGAGCGTCGCAACCACGATATGAGCCGCATCAACGTTAAAGAAGCTACGCAGATTTTCACGAGTATCAGAACGACCGTAGCCATCTGTGCCTAGCGTAGTATAAGGACGATTATCTGGCAACCAAGCACGGATTTGCTCTGAATAATTACGCATATAATCTGTCGCAGCGACGACGATACCTTCATGCGGCGCTAACTGCTCAGTAACCCAAGGCACTCTCTCTTCATCCATTGGATGCAAGCGGTTGTAGTCATCACAGACCATGCCGTCACGAGTCAACTCGTTAAAGCTGGTCACGCTCCAAA
Source organism: Psychrobacter sp. Ps7 (assembly GCF_022129225.1). Classification (NCBI taxonomy): domain Bacteria; kingdom Pseudomonadati; phylum Pseudomonadota; class Gammaproteobacteria; order Moraxellales; family Moraxellaceae; genus Psychrobacter; species Psychrobacter sp. Ps7. Next base: position 61,117 of record NZ_JADQAH010000015.1, read on the forward strand.
CGTTGGAGGTGATATTGAACTCATCTTTTAGAATCTGCGCCGCTTTTTGTACTTCACGTAAAATAACGCCAGAGCCTAATAGCTGTACTTGAGTTGAACCATTGTCTTCGAGCAAATACATACCGCGCTTGATACCTTCTTCGGCACCTTCTGGCATCTCAGGTTGCTCGTAGTTTTCGTTCATTAGCGTTAAGTAATAATAAACGCGTTCGCCTTCACCATACATACGGCGTAGACCGTCGTGCATGACGACTGCTAGCTCGTAACCGAAGCAAGGATCATAAGTCACACAGTTAGGCACAACGTTAAATAGAATCTGTGAATGACCATCTTGATGCTGCAAGCCTTCGCCGTTCAAGGTGGTACGACCAGCTGTTGCGCCTAGCAAGAAGCCCTGTGCTTGACAATCGCCTGCCGCCCAAGCCAAATCACCCACACGTTGGAAACCAAACATCGAGTAATAGATATACATCGGAATCATCGGCAACGCATTCACAGAATAACTGGTTGCCAACGCTATCCACGTACTCATTGCGCCTGCTTCGTTGATGCCTTCTTCTAACATGTGACCGTCGATGGCTTCTTTATAGCCCATCAAAGCTTCACTGTCTTCTGGTGTATATTTTTGACCAACCGCAGAATAGATACCCAATTGACGGAACATACCTTCTAGACCGAAAGTACGTGCTTCATCAGGTACAATCGGCACGACACGATCTTGGATGTCTTTGTTTTTTAGCATGGCTGACAACAAGCGTACGAATACCATCGTCGTTGATTGCTCTTTACCATTGCTGCCTTTTAATACCCGATCAAACATTGACAGTTCAGGAATATTCAATGGGATATGCCCACTGCGGCGATTTGGTAAATGACCACCTAGCGCTTCGCGGCGACCTTTAAGGTACTTCATCTCCGCTGAACCTTCTTCAGGGCGATAGAATGGTAGCGTCTCTAGCTGCTCGTCAGTAAATGGTAAATCAAAGCGATCACGGAAATACATCAACGCTTCTTGATCGAGTTTCTTAATCTGATGTGATTTATTGACCGCCTGTGTTTGAGCCGATAAGCCATAGCCTTTAACGGTTTTGACTAAAATAACGGTTGGCTGACCTTTGGTTTTCATCGCTTCACTGAATGCAGCATACACTTTCATTGGATCATGACCACCACGATTCAAGCGCGAGATATCCTCATCAGATAGCGCATCAGCCATCTCTTCTAACTCAGGATATTTACCAAAGAACTCTTTGCGAGTGAACTCAGCTGTACGGGCTTCGTATAGCTGATACTCACCATCGACCACTTCTTCCATACGATGTTTGAGCACGCCAGTTTTATCATTGGCAAGTAAGCTGTCCCATTTACCACCCCAGATAACTTTAATCACTCGCCAGCCAGCCCCGCGGAACACAGACTCTAGCTCTTGGATAATTTTACCATTACCACGGACTGGACCATCAAGACGCTGTAAATTACAGTTGACGACCCATATGAGGTTGTCCAACTTTTCACGGCCAGCGAGAGAAATAGCCCCTAAGCTTTCTGGCTCATCCGTTTCACCATCACCCAAGAACGTCCAAATCTTACGACCTTCTTTCTCTAGCAGACCGCGGTTTTCCATATAGCGATGTACATGGGCATGATAAATCGACATGATCGGACCAAGTCCCATCGATACGGTTGGGAACTGCCAATAATCTGGCATGAGGTACGGATGCGGATAGCTTGATAAGCCTTTGCCGCCGACTTCACGACGGAAATTATCAAGCTGATCTTCGGTCAATCGACCTTCTAAATAAGAACGCGCATAAATACCGGGTGCTGAGTGACCTTGATAATAAATCATGTCACCACCGAAATGATCGCTGGCAGCACGGAAAAAATGGTTAAAACCTGTCTCGTATAGCGTGGCACTAGAAGCGAACGTCGCTAAGTGACCACCCAAATCGTCGTCATTTTTGTTTGCACGCATGACCATGGCCAATGCGTTATAGCGAATCAAAGCACGAATTTTGCGCTCAATGGTTAGGTCGCCAGGGTACATCGGTTCATCTTCAACGGAGATAGTATTGATATAAGCGGTATCGAGACGATTGAACGGCAGGCCTTCTTGAACTGCCATATTGTATAAAGCTTTTAGCAGAAACTGAGCACGATCTTTGTCTGCATGTTTGATAACAGATTCAAACGCTTCCAGCCACTCTTGGGTTTCGGTGCTATCAGCATCCTTATAATAATTCATCACTATTGTCCTTTTTTATCAGTCAGTCCTGCCCGAAGACAGGATATTATTAAATCAAAGTGTTACTTCAATATTGTCGTGCGGGAATAATTTTCTCAATGACTTCCTTGTTAATTTTAAGAAGTGAGATTTATAGTAGGGTGCGGTTATGCAGCAGTATTTGACCGACTCATCATCTGGAGCAGCCTCACATAGCCAAAATAAAAACAGCGCTACTATCCATCGCATATGAACTGAGTATTTAAAAGTGGTTATATAATAAAATGCTAACCCAACTTTTATAGTCAATTATCAAATGATAATAACTCTTTATTATAGGCTCTTATGCTGCAGTTGTTTATAGCTGTAAAGAAATGGTGATATGACAAGTATTTTTGAAATAAATAATCATTAGTTTTTTTAGAAATGTTTCAAAGAAATATAAAGATTGTTTGCTAACGAGCTGACATCTATAACTAGATACTGTAGCTGGTCATGAAATATCTGCCATTCATCCACTTCGTAGGACTTTTACGAAATTATTGCTTAATATGTTAAGTTACGTAATATATACATTAGTTTAGTTAGTGAAATAATTGAGAACTAGTTAAACGCTTATAGCAAGTTTTAGCTTCTTATAGGAATAATCATATGCATAAAATGCCATACGTTCTAAATTCAATAATTTCACAACTATTCAGTGAACATATATATCGGGTGCTGGCATTGATAGCCGCTATGGGCTTGATGTTGGTTAGTAATACATCCTCTGCAAGAGTTGATAATCCAGGCGCAGTTTGTCCTGCTGGTTTTTCAAAAGACAAACTGACAGATAGCGACTATACCAATTTATTTTTAAGTAGCAGCAATAATAACTACTTTAATGTCGCAGGTAATGCTTCAGATAGTATTCCACTACAAATGAAAATGGATCTTAGCGAATCTAGCACTAGTAATACTAATAATAACTTTAGCATTATAGATGCTAGCCAGTATAGGGTTATAAATATTGGTAGAAACTTTTCTACTCCAACTGCATATACAGATATTACACTAAGCTTTCGTAATAAAACGACCCAACAGCCTCTCTATTTGACCAACGTAGCTGTGAGTGCATTTGATATTGACTATTCAAATTCTGGTAATAATTTATTCGATGACTATGTACGCATTACAGGTACTACTGAATCTGGCTCTATTATTGATGGCACACTACAAACAATATCAGGCTCAAATGTCATATACTCTGCAGGATTAAACAACAGCACTTCCTTCAATTGCCCATCAAGAGATTTAGATACACGCTGTCAAGGCTCTATACAATTTTCTCAAGCTGTCAGTGAAGTGACATTTCGTTACACCAATAATCCTATATATGTTAAAAATGACCCGACTAATCAAGAAGTACAAATTCGCGTAGACAATTACTGCTATGTTCCTCAGTATATATTTTCAGGTACAGTGTTTGATGATAACGGTGGTATTACTGATACCCAAGCTGATGCTAATAACGCCAATATTACTAGTGGTACCTATTTTAATAAACCAAACTACTTTAACGGTGTATTTAATACCCCTCAGGAATTAGGTATTAGTGGGAGTAATGTAAGATTGGCTAATTGTTCTAATACATCTACTACTTATCCAACCCAATCGGTAATTAGAAACGGGGCTTCTGTCGGTGAGTATCAAATCTGACCCCTGCCGTCAAATCCGTACACATAAACTTGGGAGATTTTAGTTACGCAGC
>NZ_JADQAH010000016.1:0-63370 GCF_022129225.1 Psychrobacter sp. Ps7
GCACCCCAAATATCAACGCCTAAGATAGATAAAGGCAGTCGTATCGCACCGTTTTCTGCTTTTTCCATTTGATTGAAAGGGATGCGCTTACCACGAAGTAAGCCATTAATATCACCTGCCGCAACATAAACGTATTCTGTGTTGTTTGCAGATTCGACCATTCCATTGGTTGTCGTCATGTCTATTCTTCCTATGAATTTTTAGAATTACTGGGATTATTGTCAATACGGATACTGCTGGCGCATCGTCTTTTAGTGATATTTCTAACCAATGCTTGGTAAAACAGCGATTGATTACGTTTTATTTAAACAGTCTCTATGTGTCTCTCTAGGTTTCTCTTTATATTTCTCAAAACCGATTTTATTAATAATATGAATTCTTTAGATTTCGCTGTTCTTAGCCCTTAACATCGAGATATAAACGTCAACCCTTGTCTAATGTCTCGCTGATGACTTCCAATATATGTGTGAAAAATATAGTTGTCAATTTTTATTTAAAATTATCTTAAATTAATGCATTTTTCCAATTTTATTATTAATATCGGTAATATTGAAATTTATAGTTTACATTTTATGAGATGCTGTGTTAAATTTTAGCTAAATAAAGGATTGAGCAATATAGACGATGAGGTCTATTTGTTATAACTAGGGAAGACGGTATGAAAAATTCTAGACCTATTATTGCTATTGTTTCTTGTCATAAGATGGTTGATGGGCAGCCAGCACAAGCGGTGTATCAAAAATATATCGATGCCGTGAATTTTTATGGTGGCAATCCCATATTGCTGCCAAACACTGCTGCCGATAGCGAAAACTTTGAGGCGCTACTGAATATCGCAGATGGGATTTTGTTAACGGGCAGTTATAGTAACGTGGCACCAACGCGCTATGGCGCGACGCATATCGAAGCGAAACAAGACTTGGGTCGTGATGAGCTGAGCTTTAAATTGTTGGATTATGCAGACAAGACTGGCACTCCATTACTGGCGGTTTGCCGAGGTTTGCAAGAGATGAATGTGCATTTTGGTGGCACGCTACATCCTGATTGGCGGGAAGTGGAGGGGTTTTATGAGCCACATTTAGAGGACAATACTCAGCCACTTGAAGTGCAGTATCAGCCAGTTCATGACGTGAATATTCAAGCAAATGGCAGGCTTGCCGCCTTTGGTGAGAAATGGCACGTTAACTCGCTACATAAACAAGCAATCCATAAAGTAGGCGCGCGTTTATTGGTTGAGGCTCTAGCGCCTGATGGTTTGGTCGAAGCCATCAGCTTGTTGCAACATCCATTTATGATTGGTGTACAATGGCATCCTGAGTTAAATTATGCACAAGACGACTTGTCCAAATTTCTATTCACGGAATTCATTCACTATGCCAGCAAACCCCAAACTGAATAGCACTACTGAAGGCAATGTAGACAATGCCAGCACTGACATTGATATTAATAGCAGCATTGACGCTGATGTTGCCAGCGATAAGGCTGATATCGATACAGATGACGACATCAGTGGTGATGATGAAGATGAGCTGACAGACTCTGAGGCAGCGATGTCAGCCGAAAATGACGAGTCGCCAGAAGAGGATATCGGTAAAAAGATCAATCAGCTGCGTCTCGCAAAAGGCTACTCGCAACGTAAGCTTGCGAAATTGTCAGGATTAACCAATACTTCTATCAGCTCCATTGAGCGCAATAAAGTCAGCCCAGCAGTGAATACGCTAAAGGCGATTTTAGCGGTATTGGGTTCTGATTTAACCACGTTTTTTAGTGATGAATGGAAAGAACCAAAGGCGAGAGTCGTAGTAACGCCAAAGGATTTGTTGGAGCTGAGCGAACCGAGTAGCAGAGTGTCACTAAGACAGGTATATAACTGTAGTACCACCAAGAATTTGGGTTTTTTGATTGAGGTGTATCAACCGAACAGCTCAACGGAAGAAAAAATCGCCCACGAAGGTGAAGAGATTGGCACCGTTATTGAAGGCAAGATTCTTATCCGTATCGATGAGACGACGTATCTATTAAACCAAGGGGATAGCTACGTGATTGATACCATTCGCCCGCATACTTTTATCAACCCTACTGATGGCGTGACTCGCATTGTTAGTGCGCACACCCCGACGACTTATTAGGTGAGCATTTTAATAGCCATTTAAGTTGATGTTTAAATAACCATAGTGATTTTCCGCGCGACTTCTAAAAATAGAAGCCGCGTTTTTTTTGGCACGAAAGGAGTCATTGTGAAAACACGCCCTAGCAAGCTGTTAGATATTAGCCTAAGTAACAAAGTTATAGGCTTACAGGTCTTTATGATTTTGAAGCGTGTCTGAGTTAGTAGGCGAATTTGAGGTACTCATCGCTCTAGGTTTTTCTTTGACAAGCTTTACTTTAGTTTGTTTATCGGCTGGTGCAAGCGCGACATAAGCAGACTCAGGCTTCTTACTAGTGGGTTTAGAGGATTTTTTTAGCGTCTTGTTAATTCTTTTGACAGCAGCGGCATCGCTCGCAGCTTGTTCCTCTGCGAGCGAGTCGTCGTATAAACCTTGGTAGACAGCGAGGGTTTCTTCAATCATCTCACGCATGGTGAATTTATTGGTCATTTCAGGGCGTGTGATGCTTTCTAATTGATTTCTCACGGCTTTACATAGCGCATTGGCATTGTATTTTTTGACCAGCCCTTGAGGATATAGCGGCTGTAAAATCTCACTAAATGCGGCCTGATCCCAACCAATAACGGGTGTGCCTAAATGAATCGCTTGTAAGGCGTTGATGCCGATTGATTCAGGCTCATTCGCAAGCGCCATGACGATATTGGCGGCTGAGAGCCATTCACGCATGTCATTACGTTTGCTACCTACATAAGTAATTCGATCAGCCAACCCTAATGTATTAGTGCGTTGGCGGAAATCTTCATGCGCGACATCACTATCTCTATAATCATCATCCATGATAATGACGTGGATGTTAGGGAATTGCTCTTGCAAGTTGCCCAAAATATCAATCAGCCATTCCTGACCATATTCGTTACCAATAATAGTTGGAAATACCAGCCACTTTTTATGCTCAAGCTCAGGATATTCAGCAAAGGTATGGCGTAGCCAATAAACAGACGGATTATGACGATAAGGATAGCGGCGCGTATCGATACCACGGTAGATGCGTTTGATGACTTTAGGGTCTGCATCTTCTCGGCGCAGGCCTTTTTTTAGATAATTGGTCACACTATCGGAGACGGTAATGATGGTATCGACATCGAGTAAGGCTTGAGAGTATTTATTGATCGGATAAAAACCATACATGGTTGACACTAGCTTTGGTATCCGCTTGACGCGGGCGCGGCGCAATGCCAAATGCAGTATCCATGCAGGTGTGCGTGAGTGCACATGGATCACGTCAGGATCGTACTCTTCAATTAAACGCCGCAGCGCCGTGACTTGTAGTAACGACAGCCAAGACTTTTTATTCATATGCAGCTGATGATAGTTATTGCCATCACGCTTGAGGCGTTTGACCAGATCATTATCTTCATCGGCGCTAGAGACGATGATGGAGGTATGGCCGTTTTTGACCAATGCGCGCCCAAGATGAAAAATACCGCGCTCGGATTCATCATGCTTTAAAGACGATAATAAGCGCATAACTTTCATAATGGCATTGGTGACCAGTTGATAATAACAAGTGGCTATTGTCAGTTAAAAGCCGCCAAAACTCAACCATCAAGATAAAAAGATAAGGTTATATGGTCGAGTTTCTAAGAGAGAGACGCATAAAGGCTTGAATCGAAGGATAAAAGTCATTAGCGACGTTTCTGTAAATGCTCAGCATTGGGAAGTACTTGTTTTTCGCTTAAGTATTTCCAATAGCGCTGCGGCAAGTATTGCTTATGCAAACGTGGGTTTTTACGCTCTTTGATATTGACGTTGGTAAAGTAACCTTGCCAAAATTTTTGATAGCGCTGCTCATCCTCGCTATGAATGCTGGCAGGATTGCGCAGCACGTCATTATCTAAATCAGTGATGGTTTGCAGGGCAGCGGGGCGTTTAGGCGTACTTTTGCTTTTAACATAATAAATGCCATAGCCACGGGACAAATCATAAATCGCCCAGTGTTGGTCTTGGTAGCGCTGACGAAAATGCTCGCCAATCAAAGGCAAGACATTAAAATCAGGCTCCACTCGCGCAAAATAGATATCGTTAGTAGTATGCTCAAAACGTACAAAGGCTTCCATACGATGTTTCTCACGACCAACAGACTTGACCGTTTGCACCAGCTCTAAGACATTGAGATTACCCAAGTCTTCCATAATATGGCGGCTAGGATAATCGATGGCATATTTGACCACTTGAAATAGAGTCGTACCGATATTGTCTTTTTCGGATAAAAATCCCCAGAGAATATTGCGCATACCTGAACGACCTAATAACTTATGCAGCTTGGTGAGTACGCGTTCGGCATTGTCTTCATCAGTAGTAACGCTAGTCGCTTGTGCGATTAATGAAGGTACATAGCAGTCTTGAGCGATTAACTGTAGAGAATCATCGTTTTGCAGTTTATTGGCATAGACATAAAATACCGCACTCAGCCAACCCTCAAAAATTGGCTCATAAAGCACGATGCTGGGCGTTAAGTGACCGACAACGAAGTCATTATTTTGCAGCAGTTGTGACATCTATATTCCTATTTAAAATAGCTCCAATTAAAACCGTACTCATTAAAACCGCACTTATCAAAACAGCGCCATTTGCCCATTACGCTGGTCTTTATACTTGGTCTGAGTCTGTGCCAATACATATTGCCGGAAGTTATCACGCGTTAAATGCGCTAAATGTTCGTTTTTACCAGTCGTTGCGATAAAGTATTTGGCGCGATTGACCGCCGCGCCCATCTTTTTCAGATGATAAAGCGTCAACTGATTAAACTTGCGCGCCTTTACTATTTTTTTAGCCGTCTTAGTACCAATGCCCGGGATACGCACAATCATCTCATAGCTTGCGGTTTGAATATTGACCGGAAAATGCTCACGGTGTCGGATTGCCCAAGCCAGTTTTGGGTCGCAGTCCAAATCCAAAAATGGCGAGTCTGGTTCAACGATTTCATGCGCACCAAAACCATAAAAACGCATCAGCCAATCCGCTTGATACAGACGGTTTTCACGTATCATCGGCACTGGCGTTCCAATCGCTGGCAAGCGACTGTCGGACAACATCGGTACATAGCCAGAGTAGTAAACGCGTTTTAAATCATACTGTTTATAAAAATGACTCGATAACTGAATTACTTGCAAGTCAGTCTCGTTACTCGCGCCAACAATCATCTGACTGGTTTGACCTGCTGGCACAAATTTCGGCGCTTTTTTATGCGTTTTACGGCTCTCTTTGATCGTAATAATTTCAGTTTTAACCGTTTCCATCGGTGCTTTTAATTCATCATGTGATTTTTCTGGGGCGAGCAGTGCTAGACCTGATTTGGTCGGAATCTCGATATTAACGCTTAAGCGGTCAGCATACAGACCAGCTTCTAATAGCAGCTCTTTAGATGCACCCGGAATGGTCTTTAAATGGATATAGCCATTAAAGCATTCACGTGTCCGCAATATCTTAGCGACCTCAACCAGTCGCTCCATCGTATAATCGCCACTTTTAAAGATACCTGAGCTCAGAAACAACCCTTCGATATAATTACGACGATAAAAATGCATGGTTAAATCAACGACTTCCTCAACACTAAAAGCCGCGCGCGGAGTGTCATTGCTTTTACGCGAGGTGCAATAAGCGCAGTCGTAAATACAATGATTGGTTAAGAGGATTTTTAACAAGCTGACGCAGCGACCATCTTCAGTGTAGCTGTGACAAATACCAGTTGCAGAAGCATCGCCCAGGCCACCGCCTTGGTTTTTGCGCGTGCCACTCGATGATGAGCAAGAAACATCATATTTAGCAGCATCCGCTAAAATATTGAGCTTGCCTTGTAGTCGTTCATAATTGATGGTGGCCATAAGATTACCAATTCATTTATTAGCTATTATTTTAGCAAATTGGCTTGTAAGTCACTGGAATTATTGAAGAAATATTGATTTAATGCGACAACTGTTGTCGTGCTATTTATGAGATTTTTTAATTATGAGAGCAGGGATTAGGCAACGTTTGAACCACTTCCTCTGAGAAGTGGTTTTTGATAATCAGACGTCCTTTTTCATCGAACTCAGCATCGTACTTGGGATAAATCGCAGATTCACTATTGCCATGAGTTGAAGGTAAAGCTACCTCTTTATCGGAGAAAAAATGACGGGCAACCCAGAGCTTTTGGTCATTGTTATACTCAACACTACACTGACTTTTTGTATCAAAGTCAAAGTATAGGTCAAAATTTTGTTTTTTATCCCCACGACCAAATAGTATATTAGTGCCGCATGGACTACCACAGCCGATATAGACATGATAAGTATCTTTATCGATTCTTTTGAGCGAAGTATGGTTCCAGCCGTAGCCACCCATGTCATCCATAAGCACGGTTTCTATCACTTCGCCATTATTTAATGTTTCGCTTTTAAGGATGTAACCATCATCACAATATTCATTATCGTTCTTAGTTATATATGCAGTACAAATTTTCGACATATAAAAGCTAGCATCAAATTCTGGTTCGGCAGCTTCAGCCCAAGATATAGAACTCAAAATACAACCGTAAATAATAAAAACCAATGTAGAGAGAGGAGTAAATTTATACATGGAAATAATGACCGGATATTTGTTTTGAGTTAATAGCACTATAGCAAAAGGTTGGTTGTTAAGGAATGAGGTACGCTCATCAAAAAGGTCTTGCTGACTAAGAAATTAGCCGGCAAGACCTTTTATTAATTTTAAGATTTATTAAATAACAATATTTTAAAATCTAAACTTTCAAATCTAATTTTTACTGAACCTTCGCACGTATAACAACCGTTTGCGGTGCATTAGCAGGAAGATCTACCAAGTTCCATTTGAGTCCAGAGTAATTTTCCGTGATGACTACAGTATTGCCAACTTGTTGGATAGTCTGATAACTGTCGCCGCCTGTTGTCGCAAGCGTTGGTAGTGGGCTATTCAATGATACCAATTGCACGCCATTTGGCAGTGACACCATGGCATTGATGTCAGTGACGGGTTGTGCCGTGGTATTGGTATAAGTGGTGTGGTATTCGATGATGTCGCCAGGTGCGATATGGTTCGCAGGTACAGCCACTTCGCGACCATCTTTGTTTTTTAATATTTTCATCACTTTGGTTTGTGCATTCACCACGTCAGGCGTACTAAAGGTCGGTGTCAGTTGCAGAGCATCTAAAGACGTAGATACTATTTGCGTCGTTGCAGGTTGGTTCGTCACTACGGTTGTCGTTGGCGTATTGATGACTGGCAATTGGGTAGCCGTCGTCACAGGCAATACTTGCGTCACGCTAGTCGTTGGCACGGCTATGACATCAACTTTGCTTGTTTGATTGGTCATCTGGTTAGTCACAGGTACGCTCGTAACCGTGGTGCTGCCTTGGGTGACGACCGTATTGCTCGCACCATTACTGGCGACTTGGCGAACCGTATAGCGTGGAACGTTAGTTACTTGAGTCACCGCATAAGGCATGCCGTCTTGCATAGTGATGCCGTTCGGTGTCGCTGTAATGGTCGCGGTTTTACCGTCAGAATACTGCTCAACGACGGTAGTGCTACTACCAGCAGACGAAGTGATGGCGATTTCAGGCGCAGCATGTGCGGTAGATACCGTCAATAAAGCGCCTGCTAAAATTGTTGGAATAGCAGTGCTTAACACGCTTTTTTTGACGAGGCTGTGCTGGGTAAACGCCTTCTTATTTATAGTCAGTAACGCTGGCATATCGATGTGTATGGTCATAATAGATTCCTTTAAAATAACAGTAAATAAAGCCGCTAATGTAGTAGCAGAAAGCAAATCGTAAAAAATAACGCTTAGAAAACAACACCTAGAAAAGAAAAACCCCCGTCAAATGAGCATGTAAACCATGTCAAATAACGAGGGTAAAGATACTAATGATAGCCAACGTTCGCTATCTCTCCATCATTATTTTAGTCAGTTGCTAAGCACTGATGTCTAATACTTGTAATGAGACACTTGTAATAGTCACAAGGCTCAGCATCTATACTCGAGCAATTATGCGCTAAAACAAACAGACTAAAAAAGCAGCGTTGTGTAACTTCTGCTCTATTCATAATGAGGTTGTGTACTACTTTCTACGCTCATTTGCTAAGCAAATTTCCAGCTGATTCGCGTTAAAATACTGCTGTCATCAAAAGCTTTTTATTTATCAAAGAATTACCTATCAAAGGCTTTCTATCCAGATATTTCTCAAATCAGGAAACTTAATCGTAAATTACTTTCATGATTTCGTATTCGACCACGCCTTTTGGCGTTTCAATACGCGCTTCATCGCCTTCAGACTTACCAATCAAACCACGTGCGATCGGTGAATTGACTGAGATTTTACCCGCTTTAAAGTCTGCTTCGTCATCACCAACGATTTTGTATTGTTTTTCTTCTCCGGTGTCCATGTTTTCGATAACGACGCTCACGCCGAATATCACACGACCATCTTTTGGTAATGTTGCAGGATCAATCACTTGCGCGCCGCCAAGTTTGGCTTCGATATCACGGATACGCGCTTCACAAAAACCTTGCTGTTCGCGAGCTGCATGATATTCAGCATTTTCTTTTAAATCGCCATGTTCACGAGCTTCAGCGATAGAAGCAGTGATGCGTGGACGGTCGATACTTTTTAACTGTTTTAATTCGGCTTCTAGAGCCGCATGTCCTTGCGGAGTCATGGGATAACGTTGCATGTTTTTTCCTTAAACCAATAACACCACACCATCTCCTACTCTTAGTGAATAGTGAGATGGTGTCAGTGTTATTGCAATGAATATGTGAAGATATAAAAAGAATGAGGTTTAGACTGCGTAACAACTAAACACGCGCTTATCTGGGAGCATGGATACACTGACAAACAAGGCACTTTAACCTTACGTAATAAAAAGCATAGTCGCAGTTTAGCCACTATGCTTTTTAGGTCTATCTTTTTAAAACTTTATTTTTTTGAAGTACTGCTTTTTTAAGCCGTACGTTTTTTAAAGCACTACTGTTATATAAAAATCGATAACAAGTTTTGCATCCGCTGTTAAACGAGCGTTGCCGTTATGCTTAATCTACTGAAATTATGCTGCTAAGTCAATAGAGCTAAGCAATAGTCTTTGCTTGTTCGTGCAAATCTTGTAGCTTATAGACCTCAAACGGTAGGTCAATGGCATAAGATTTACAAACCGCGTCTGCCGCCCCTAAAGTCGTCACATAAAACACTTTACCTTGCAGGGCGCTACGGCGGATAGAGAATGAATCCTCTTGTGCTTGTTTGCCTTCAGTGGTATTGATAATAAGGTCGATTTTACCATTTTTCAAGGCATCGACGATGTGCGGGCGACCTTCGGTAACTTTATTGATTTGCTTGCACTCAATACCGGCGTCGCTCAATATTTTTTGCGTACCAGTGGTTGATACAATGTTAAAACCAAAGTCAACAAGCTGGCGAGCGATAGGGGCGATTTGTGCTTTGTCACTATCACGTACTGAGATAAAGACAGTTTTGGTTTCGCCTTCGGTCGGTAGACCTGGCAGACGCTCATTACTACCGATAATGGCTTTATAAAATGCTTCGCCAAAGGTTTTACCGACGCCCATCACTTCACCGGTTGATTTCATCTCAGGGCTCAAGATTGGATCAACGCCAGGGAACTTCGCAAACGGGAATACCGCTTCTTTGACCGCAAAAAATGCCGGAACGATTTCAGTGGTAAAGCCTTGGTCTTTTAATGAGGTGCCAGCCATACAGCGCGCCGCGATTTGCGCTAAAGAAGTACCAATACATTTAGAGACAAACGGCACGGTACGGGCAGCGCGAGGGTTCACTTCTAAGATATAAATCGTTTCACCTTTTACGGCAAACTGTACGTTCATTAAACCTACAACACCAAGCTCTTTTGCCATGGCGACCGTTTGCGCGCGCATCACATCGCACAGCTCATCAGACAATGAGTAAGGTGGCAATGAACACGCGGAGTCACCAGAGTGCACGCCAGCTTGTTCGATATGCTGCATGATACCGCCAATCACGACGTCAGTACCATCGCTAACGCAGTCGACATCGACTTCGATCGCATCGTCTAAGAAGCGATCTAGTAGGACGGGCGCTTCGTTCGATGCTTGAACCGCCGTACGCAAATAGTGTCTTAACTCGTCTTCGTTATAGACAATTTCCATCGCGCGACCACCAAGTACATATGATGGGCGTACTACCAACGGATAGCCAACGTCTTTTGCCTTGACCAAACCATCTTCTAAGCTCGTCGCTAAAGCATTGGTTGGTTGGATAAGGTTCAATTGCTGAATCATATGCTGGAAGCGTTCGCGGTCTTCTGCGCGGTCAATCGCATCTGGGCTAGTACCAATGATTTTTACGCCAGCAGCTTCAAGAGCGCGAGCAAGTTTCAATGGTGTTTGACCACCAAACTGTACAATCACACCATCAGGATTTTCGATACGGACGATTTCTAACACGTCCTCTAACGTGATTGGCTCAAAATATAAACGGTCAGAGGTGTCATAATCGGTTGAAACCGTTTCAGGGTTACAGTTGACCATGATGGTCTCGTAGCCGTCTTCGCGCATCGCAAGTGCTGCATGAACGCAGCAATAGTCAAACTCGATACCTTGACCGATACGGTTAGGACCGCCACCGATAACCATGATTTTCTTGTTATTCGTTGGATTGGCTTCACATTCGCTATCGTACGTTGAGTACATATAAGCGGTACTGGTAGCAAATTCTGCTGCGCAGGTATCGACGCGCTTATACACGGGATAAACGTTTAAGTCCCAACGCTTTTTACGTAGCTGCTTTTGTGAGACACCAAGGAGTTTTGCTAAACGCAAATCTGATAAACCTTTACGTTTAAAGCTGCGTAAGTTCTTCTCAGTTAAACCACCAAAACCTAACGCTTTGACTTGAGCTTCAGTTTTCACGATATCTTCGATTTGTACCAAGAACCATGGATCGATTTTGGTTAAGTTGAATACTTCATCGACGCTCATACCGATACGGAAAGCATCGGCAATATAATAAATGCGTTCAGGCGTTGGAATGGTTAAGCGATTGGTGATTTCGCTACGTGCCTTTTCAATGCTAACTTTCGATAAGTCAATTTGCTCATCAAAACCATCATTGCCAGTTTCCATACCACGTAATGCTTTTTGCATCGACTCTTGAAAGTTACGACCAATCGCCATGACTTCACCAACCGATTTCATTTGGGTTGATAAAACACTATCTGCTTGTGGGAATTTTTCAAAGTTAAAACGTGGGATTTTTGTGACCACATAATCAAGCGCAGGCTCAAAGCTGGCTGGCGTTTTGCCACCTGTAATGTCATTTTGCAATTCATCTAGCGTGTAACCAATGGCTAATTTCGCCGCGATTTTAGCAATCGGGAAACCAGTGGCTTTTGACGCCAATGCTGATGAGCGTGACACACGTGGATTCATCTCGATGACGACCATACGACCAGTATCAGGGTTAATACCGAACTGAACGTTTGAGCCGCCGGTTTCTACACCAATCTCACGCAATACTGCCAATGAGGCATTACGCATGATTTGGTATTCTTTGTCGGTCAAAGTCTGCGCTGGCGCAACCGTGATGGAGTCGCCCGTATGCACGCCCATTGGGTCAAAGTTTTCGATGGCACAGATGATGATGCAGTTGTCGTTTTTGTCACGAACCACTTCCATCTCGTATTCTTTCCAACCGATTAATGATTCATCGATTAGCAATTGATGGTTTGGTGATAAGTCAAAACCACGCTCACAAATCTCGATAAATTCGTCGCGATTATATGCGATACCGCCGCCTGAACCGCCCATGGTGAACGACGGACGAATGATACACGGATAGCCCATTTTTTCTTGGGTCGCAAATGCTTCTTCCATCGTCTCAGCGGTTTCAGCGCGTGGACATTCAAGACCGATACGCTTCATGGCTTTATCAAATAAGTTGCGGTCTTCCGCCATCTCAATTGAGTCTTTGGTCGCGCCAATCAATTCGCAGTTATATTTGGTCAATACGCCATGCTTATCCAGCTCCAACGCACAGTTTAGAGCGGTTTGTCCGCCCATGGTTGGCAAGATAGCGTCTGGACGTTCTTTAGCGATGATTTGCTCAACCGTCTGCCACGTGATCGGCTCGATATAGGTCGCATCAGCCATGGCAGGGTCGGTCATTATGGTCGCAGGGTTTGAGTTGACCAAGATGACACGGTAGCCTTCTTCTTTTAGCGCTTTACACGCCTGTGCGCCTGAATAATCAAACTCGCATGCTTGCCCGATGACGATAGGACCTGCGCCAATGATAAGAATACTTTTTATGTCGGTACGTTTTGGCATAGTTAGGGCTACCTTCGTTATTTGATGTTTTAATTGATTTATATTTGGATAAAACGATATGTGAACAAAGCTATATTTTATTAAATCTATATTTGAATCAGTACTATTATATTTTGCGTGGGTCAGCTTAAATCACCGTTAGTGATTTAAGCTTTATGACAAATTTCTAATTATCAATAATGGCTGATCATTAATAAATTAAGCTTTAGCAGCTGCCATCATGTCCGCAAACTTATCAAACAATGGCGCGCAATCATGAGGTCCAGGGCTGGCTTCTGGGTGACCTTGGAAACTAAAGACTGGCTTGTTGGTCAGCTCGATACCTTGGTTGGTACCATCGAATAACGAGCGATGGGTAGATTTAACGTTGTCTGGTAGCGTGTCTTCATCAACCGCAAAACCATGGTTTTGACTGGTAATCATAACCGTGCCAGTTGCCAAGTCTTGTACTGGATGGTTAGCACCATGATGGCCTGTTTTCATCTTGATAGTGTTTGCACCGCTGGCAAGTCCAACCAGCTGATGACCTAAGCAGATACCAAACGTTGGAATGTTAGTTTGTTCAATGATATGACGTACGGCATCGATAGCATAGTCGCAGGCTGCAGGGTCGCCAGGACCGTTTGATAAAAAGATACCATCTGGGTTCATCGCCAGCACATCTGCGATAGGCGTTTGTGCAGGAACGACGGTTACATGACAGCCGCGGTCAACCAGCATACGCAGGATATTGGTTTTGCTACCGAAGTCATAAGCGACGACATTGTATTTTGCTTCGATATGCGTACCTAGTTGCTTGAAAAATCCGCCTGTACCGCTATCATGACTGCCAATGGCATCACGGTTAAGTAGGGTATCTGATAAATCCCACGTACCTGCCGTCCATTCGAACGTCTCTTCAGTACAGCATTCTTTTGCCAAGTCCATGCCTTCGATACCAGCAAACTCTTGTGCCAATTTGATGGCTTGTTGCTCATCAGCAGCGCTGATGGTCTCGCCGTCTGAGGCGGTCATAATACAGCCGTTCTGTGCACCTTTATCACGTAGTAGACGAGTCAATTGACGGGTATCAATCTCAGCGATTGCAACGGTATCATGGCTCTGTAGATAGTCAGTTAATGATTGAGAGTTACGGAAGTTTGAGGTGACCATTGTAGCATCACGGATGATAAGACCGTCTGCCCAGACTTTATGACCATTGCCAGACTCTGTGTCCTCGCTATTGGTACCCGTATTGCCAATGTGCGGATAGGTGAGGGTCACTAGCTGACGCGCGTAGCTTGGGTCAGTTAGGATTTCTTGATACCCTGTCATGGCTGTATTAAACACCACCTCACCGACACGATGACCGAGACTGCCGATACTCACACCGCGAAAAATCGTACCGTCTGCTAATGCCAAAATTGCTTGTATTTCTGCCGATGAATTCAAGGTTTGCCTCCGCTGTTATTGGTGAGTGCCGTAATTTCTCATGATTAAATTTCGGATTTAAAGCAGCTTTTTATATCTTGATTATTACTATAAATAAAGAATAAAAAACAACCAAACCCAAAATTTTTCCACAAAAAAGCGAGAAGACATTATTGATGGAAACTACAAAACCCACTAGATAGTGAATAGGTAACTTGCATCATGTCCGCTCGCTTAGGCACAGATTTTGCGCATTATATACAATATGCCCGCAGATAGCCAGTCGATTTTTAGATTGAAAAGTATGCCTTTAATTATTGGCCGTTAATAGCGCTGGATTTTCCCTTTTGGCTTTGCCACAATGGACAGCAAATCGAGATATCTGGTCTTTATGATTCGCTTTCATGACTAATTTTCATGACTGACCTATTTCATTACTATATATAACAAGGAGCCGTTATGATTTATCAATATTTAGACAAGGTGCCCGAATTCGCGGTACCTTTTAATGGTTGGGTCGCAGACTCAGCACGAGTGATAGGTGATGTCTATTTGGGTCATCAAGCTAACGTGTGGTTTGGGGCAGTGATTCGCGGTGACAATGAACGTATTCATATTGGCGATTATAGTAATGTGCAAGAAAACAGCGTCATTCATACTGATGCAGGCATTGAGGTCAAAATCGGCAACTATGTCACCATTGGTCATTTAGCGATGCTGCACGGCTGCGAAGTCGGTGATAATAGTTTGATTGGTATTGGGGCAGTGGTATTGAATAATGCCAAGATTGGTAAAAATTGCATTATTGGTGCCAAAGCTTTGGTCACTGAAGGCAAAGAGATTCCAGACAACTCACTCGTCATGGGTGCGCCTGCAAAGGTGGTCAAAACCTTAACGGACGAGCAAGCAGCGATGTTGAAATTATCAGCGATGCATTATGCGGAGCGTTGTCAAAAATTTAAAACGGGCTTAACAGAAGTAGCCATGCCTGATTAAGCAGAAATTTATAAAGAATCCTTGAATTGTCTGATATTGATCTATTGTTTCTAAATAAATCAGGCAAACGTTTTTTACATAGAGGCTCTTTATGTTATCAATTTATGTCATCAGCATCATGACCAGCCAAATGATGGCAAAAATGATAATACCAATAATTAGTCCGCGAAAAATATCGTGGCGTATAGAGTAGTCATTAAGGTAAGCGTTATGATTGGCTGTTTCGTTGATGTTGAGCGCATTGACGCTTTCAGCGCCAGCATTTTTACCAACGATAAAACCCATGATTGCGCCTACGACCAACATAAATGGAGTGAATAACCAAAAAATGTCGCCATTACCTATACCAGCTATTGAGCGAATAACCACGATAGTAAGATCGATCAGTAAACCGCCAACTCCGTACATGACACCATTTAAGAGCGCATACAGTATACGGTCGAAAGGTGATTGATAGCTTTTACCCAGCTGACGTTGTCTGATTTCTTTGATTGAACGGGCAGGGCGACGCGTTTTACTTGGCAAAACAGTTTTGACATCAGGCGCTTCCATGCGATTCTCTATTTTTATGATGAAGTAAGCAAAACAGATACTAGGGCGTATCACCATTTTTAGCACCATTTAGGCGCTTTCGTTCAGAGTGAGGACACAGCCTAACCACAAGTTATATAAATAAAGTTACCATAATTTTGTTTGGTAAACAGTAGTATTCAAGAAAAATTATTGAGAAATTTTTTATATCATTATCTATCTCCAAAGCAGAAGTTATTAAAAACCAGTTGTACTTCTGTCTTTCAACAAACAATAATAAGGTCTCATTATGCAGGCAACACAAGCACAACTTTCTCCAAAAGAGCTGGCACTTTTTGATTTAGACCATACTTTGCTCGACGTCGATAGCGACTATCTATGGGGCGAGTATATCGTCAAACACGACCTCGTCGATGAAGCGCAATATCGCACGGCCAATCAAAAGTTTTACCAAGACTATATCGAAGGTACGCTTGATGCGACGGAATATAATGAATTTGTGGCGCAGTTTTTAAGTAGCTTGCCGATGGATAGATTGCATGAGCTACGAGAAGACTATATTAAAAGTGAAATTGAGCCACACATTCGCCCAAAAGCCATGGAAGTACTCTGTCAGCATGTTGAAAAAGGTCATGAGGTGGTGATTATTTCTGCGACTAATGATTTTGTAGTATCAGCCATTGCCAAGCGTTTCGGTATCGAAGGTGCCAATGTGCTATCGACACCGCTTGAGATAAAAAATGAGCGCTATACGGGCAAACTTACCGACAAGCCAAACTTTAAAGAAGGTAAAATTTACCATCTGAATAAATGGCTAGATAAGCGAAAATTAGCGGGTGTTGAGTTTGATAAAACTTATGCTTATTCAGATTCCAAAAATGACATTCCGCTGCTTGAGTGGGCGGATGTGGCTATTTGTGTGTCACCTGATGACGCGCTACATGCTCATGCTTTAGCGCATCGCTGGGCAGTAGAGGATTGGTCGATTTAGGCTGTTTAACGTTATTTAATATAAAGCCAGTCATAATTAGCCAACTATTTATCGTCAATCTCATTTAAAATAGCGCCATATCAGTGAGATATTTATTTAAAAAGACAGGAAACCTTATGGAAATCAATCCGTATCAAGAACGAATAAAAGATTTATCAGAGCGTGGGCAGGACTTGCGGAGGTATCTTTGACTTCGATGGTAAGCAAGAACGCTTAGAAGAAGTCAATTTAGAGTTAGAAAACCCCGAGCTATGGAATGATCCAGAGCGTGCGACTAAGATTAATAAAGAAAAAAGCCAGCTTGATGGCGTCATCGATGTTGTGGTGTCGCTTGAGAGCACATTGGAAGATGCGTCTGCCATGCTGGAGCTGGCGGTAGAAGCAGAGGATGAATCCTTGCTAGCGGATGTGCAAGCAGAGCTCGACAATGCGGAGAAACGCGTTGCCGATTTAGAGTTCCGTCGCATGTTCAGCGGTGAGATGGACCCTAATAACTGCTACTTAGATATCCAGTCGGGTAGTGGTGGCACTGAGGCGCAGGATTGGGCAGAGATGCTGTTGCGTATGTATACCCGCTGGGCGGAATCGCATGGTTTCAAAGTTGAGGTCATTGAGGTATCTTCTGGTAGCGTGGCTGGTATTAAATCAGCAACGATTGAGATTAAAGGGGATTATGCTTTTGGTTGGTTACGTACCGAAATCGGCGTGCATCGCTTAGTCCGTAAATCGCCATTTGATAGCAATAACGGTCGTCATACCTCGTTTGCTGCCGTTTTTGTATCGCCTGAAATTGATGATAATATCGAGATTGACATCAATCCAGCAGATTTGCGTATTGATACTTATCGCTCATCGGGTGCGGGTGGTCAGCATGTGAACACGACCGATTCTGCGGTACGTATCACCCACGAGCCAAGTGGCGTGGTGGTCACTTGTCAGAACGAGCGTAGCCAGCATGGGAACAAAGCGACGGCGATGAAGTTGCTGCGTGCTAAGCTTTATGAGCTTGAAATGCAAAAACGGATGGAATCTCAGCAAGCGGTCGAGGATGGCAAGTCAGACGTCGGTTGGGGCAGTCAAATTCGCTCTTATGTACTCGATGATTCACGTATCAAAGACTTGCGTACTGGCGTTGAAACCTTTAATACTGGTGCGGTACTCGATGGCGACCTCGATCAATTTATCGAAGCAAGCTTAAAAGCGGGACTGTAAAAGGCTGTTTTAAATAAGCAGCCGTTTTGAGATAGCAACCAATATTTAATTAAGGAAAATTATGCCAAGCGTTAACAGTTATTTTGATAACAAAGTCACTTCTATTGCCTTTCAAACGGCAACTAAGCCTGCAACAGTTGGCGTGATGGAAATTGGCGAGTACGAGTTTGGTACCAGCGAATTTGAAACCATGAGCGTGGTCAGTGGTGCATTGACGGTCAAATTACCAAAAAGTAATGAGTGGCAAACCTTTAATGCAGGTGAGCAATTTACCGTTGAAGCCAATCAGAAGTTTCAAGTAAAAGTGGCAGTAGAGACTGCTTATTTATGTGTTTACGGTAAATAATTTCTAAGCTGCTTTAATCTAAAGCCGTATTGATAAGAAAACGCCAAGTGTTTAACACTTGGCGTTTTTTATTTGCTCATTCATTGTAAATCATAAGACAGGTAGTACAAATCATAGGTTTTTACGATATTGCACCATGTCTGTTTGAGTGGCGATTGCGTCATAGAGTTTGCGCGCCGTGGTGTTGCCCTCTTGTGTCGTCCAATACACACGGTTGCAGTTTTTACTACGAGCGAACTCATATACCTTTTCAATCAGTACTCGTCCTACGCCTTGTCCGCGTACCTGTTCATTGACGTATAAATCTTCTAAATAACAACACTCAGTGGTATTCCAAGTATTGGGGTGTAGCACCACATGGGTGATACCTACTAACTTATCGTCCTGCCAAGCACCAAAACCATAAATCGGCACGTTACTATCGAGCAAACTGTGCCACGTGTTTTGGGTGGTACTTGATGGCAAACTGGTCTCATAAAATTTTAGATAGTTTTGCCACAAAGGTAACCAAAATTCGTAATCGGCTTTAGATAATGCTGCTATCTTTATAGAGGTATTTTTCATTGTATTTTATTTAAATTAAATTGTGATTGTTATCGAATTATGGCTTAAAAGCTCATTATTTAGAACCCTTTTAAGCGTGTTTTTTTACACATCGATTACACTTTGCTCGTGGCAAATAAACAGCAAAAACCATCGCAATTCATTATGCTAAAACGACTATTTTATCAATCGAGTATGTATTATGGCGACGCTAAATGACCAAACAACCACGCAAGACATACGCCATGATTATGAAAAACTCGCTCGCCTTGCTAATCTGCGCTATGTCAGTGATGATGAGCTTGGGTTTACGCGTAGGCGTTGGGGGCGCGGGTTTACTTATAAAGATGCCACAGGCAAAACGGTCAAAGACAAAGCCTTGCGACAGCGTTTTGATGCGCTAGTGATACCACCGATGTGGTCAGAGGTTTGGATATGCCAAGATGATAAAGGGCACTTGCAATCGACGGGGCGCGATGACAAAGCACGAAAACAGTATCTGTATCACCCTGAGTGGGATCGCGTACGTGACCAAGCCAAGTTTGATGCCATGATAGGCTTCGCTAGAGCATTGCCGAATCTACGTGCACAAGTCGAAAAAGACTTGAAAGCTAAATCATTATCCCGTGAAAATGTCTTATCAGCAGTGGTCAAACTATTAGAAACGACCTTGATTCGTATCGGAAACAGCCGCTATGCCAAGCTCAATAAGAGCTATGGTTTGAGTACTCTACGCAGTAAGCATGTGAGCGAAACTGATAACGGACTGGCGTTTGATTTCGTCGGTAAAAGTGCCACAGAGCATCATATTGAATTGCAAGATGAGCGTTTGATTGAGATTGTACAGGCATGTTCTGAGTTACCTGGTTATCAGATTTTTAAATATTTGGATGACGATGGTCACAAGCAAGTCGTCGACAGTAGCGATATCAACGACTATCTACGCACGCATACTAGCGGTCATGGTCATGGTCATGGTCGTGACAGTGAGATGCGTAGCAGTAATTTATATAGCGCAAAGGACTTTCGTACTTGGATGGCCAGTGTCCTTGCCGCCAGTTACTTGCATGATGAGCTACAGAGCGCTCAGGGCAAAGCAATATTAGCCAGTGAACCTAATAGTAAAGCGCGTCAGCAACTGGTGACTGATATGGTGAAAAGTGTCTCTGATGAGCTGGGTAATACCCCTGCTGTCTGCCGCTCTTCTTATATTAATCCCATTATTATAGAGCGCTTTTTGGCGGGGCAGTTCTTTGAACCTTATAAACAAGCGCGTCGTGGACGTACTAAACAGCATCAAAGTTATGAAGAAAAGGCGCTGCTGGGATTTTTAAGTGGCTGCTGAGTGCTTTGAAATAAATTTCCATCAAGAGTTTGTGATTGAATTATAAAAATGATACGTTATGTATTGAAATAAATATTAAAATGCGTTACTAATAGAGTCTATGCACATTTATAGTCTATGCATATTGATATGTGCGAACAAGCAGAAAAAACAGTTGCTAGGATATGCCTGTTTTTCTGCTGACAATTCTCTTATTTCGCCCGTTACCTGCTATTGCTAAAGGATTAGCTTATGAACACCTCTTCTACAGACCTATCAGTCGTAAATACCACTTCAAATCATACTGCACACCCACCAATGAGCTACAGCGATTACTATCATAACTTTGATATGAACGCGCTATTGACAGAAATATTTGGCGAGCATTTAGACGATCGCTTGAATGCTTATATGGCGTGTTGCGGTCGTCATGTGCGTGATGGTCGCGGTGATAATATTGCACTGGTGCATGAAGATACGTCGGGCAATGTAACGCGCATGAGCTTTGCTGAGCTTGATAAGGCAAGCGCACAAGTCGCCAATTTATTGTTGTCTTATGGCGTACAAATTGGTGACCAAGTGGCGACCATGCTACCGCGTACCCCTGAGTTACTCACCATTGTACTCGCGACTTGGCGGATCGGTGCGGTTTATCAGCCGTTATTTACCGCCTTTGGCTATGATTCGATTAAGTATCGGATGGACAAAGCCAATACCAAAGTGGTTTTTACCAATCAAGAAAATCGTGGCAAGTTTGACGACTTGGCCAAGCAAACCAAAATGGTGCTGGTTGGTAGCAAAGTAGATGCGCAAAGCTGGGGTGATGATAACTACGTTGAAAAGGTCGCAACGCAGTCGCAAACGGTAGACGTGGTTTCATTAGATACTGATGCTCCCTTTCTGCAAATGTTTACCTCGGGTACGGTTGGCAAATCAAAAGGCGTTAGTGTGCCATTAAGCGCGCTCTCAGCGTTTTATCTTTACATGCGCTATGCGATTGACTTGCGAGCGGATGATAATTACTGGAACATGGCTGATCCAGGCTGGGCATACGGTCTTTATTATGCGATTACAGGACCTTTGTTATTAGGGGTAACAACGTATTTTAATGAAGCTGGCTTTGATGCTGCCAATACCCGCGACTTTATGGTACGTCATAAGATTAGTAATTTGGCGTCCTCACCGACAGCGTTTCGGATGATGAAATCGAGTGGCGTGTTTGAAAAATCTCACCATGACAATAGTAATGACAATGAGGCTAAACTATCACTGCGCTGTGCCAATTCAGCAGGCGAGACCTTAAATACCGAAGTGGTCAATTGGGTGGAAACCTATTTAAACTGTAAAATCTGCGATCAGTATGGGCAGACCGAGACGGGAATGACTTGCTGTGAGCACCATGCATTAGCACATGAATGTCCGGTTGGCTCGATGGGCATGGCGCTACCGGGGCACACATTGGTAGTGTTAGATGATGATATGAATATATTAGCTGATGGTGAACAAGGACAGCTTGCCGTAGTGGTCAGTCAATCGCCCGCGTTTTATTTCCGCGGTTATAGCTGGAATGAAAAAGACGCCTTCGATGATGATTACTATTTAACAGGTGATGTGGTTGAGCGTCACAGTGATGGCAGCTATTGGTTTTCAGGGCGTGATGACGACATTATCATTACCGCAGGTTATCGCGTTGGACCAACCGATGTTGAAAACACCGTGCTGGAGCATGAGGCAGTCGCAGAGTCAGCAGCAGTTGGAGTGCCAGACGAAGTGCGCGGTCATACGATTAAGTCTTATGTGGTGCTAAAAGATGGTATCGAAGGCACAGACGAGATTGCCAAAGAGATTCAAGACTTGGTGCGCAAGCGTCTATCAACGCATGCTTATCCACGTGAGGTTGAGTTTGTAAAAGAGTTGCCAAAAACCCCAAGTGGTAAAATTCAGCGCTTTTTGCTGCGCAGTTTATCTGCGGCTTAATGAAGCAATGCACTCATATCGTCAGGTTAAGATAAAAATCGATGACTGATAAAAATAACAGTAAAAATATTAATAAAAGGAATAATTATGCACATTGAACAGCAGAGCTTTTTGGTCACAGGCGGTGCATCAGGTTTGGGAGAGGCAGTGGTTCGTGCTATTGTCAATCAAGGCGGTAACGTCGTCATCGCAGATCTTAATGAATCAGCAGGGCAAGCACTGGTAGACGAGCTAGGCGATAACGTTCGCTTTACACGCTGTGATGTGACCAGTAGTGATGAGGTGCAAGCGGCTGTAGATAAGGCTGAAAAAGAATTTGGCGGCTTACAAGGATCTATCAACTGTGCGGGCATCGCCGTTGTACAAAAGCTGCTGGACCGTGATAATAACCCAGCAGATCTCGATGCTTTTAGTCGCGGCGTCAATATTAATCTTGTCGGTTCCTTTAATGTCGCGCGTCTGGTCGCAGCCAGTATTGCAAAGCGTGTAGCAAATGCCAATAACGCAGACGGCTCCATAGAGAAGAACGCTGATAATGGCGTCATTATTAATACGGCTTCTATCGCGGCTTTTGATGGGCAAGTAGGGCAAGCCAGTTATTCGTCGTCTAAAGCGGGGGTCGTCGGTCTGACCTTGCCGCTAGCACGTGAGCTGGCACGTCACGGTATTCGCGTCATGACTATCGCGCCGGGCGTCTTTGCCACACCGATGATGGAGACCATTCCTGAAAAAGCGCGCGAACAACTAGAGGCGGGCGTACCTTATCCTAAGCGTCTGGGCAATCCCAATGAGTTTGCCAAGTTGGTCATGCATATCATTGATAATGCCTATCTCAATGGAGAAGTCATTCGCTTAGATGGCGCGATTCGTATGGTGTAATGGTATTAACGAAGTTTTTATGTCCAAAAGATCCTAATGTTATCCATGAAATTTTCACAAAAACTGGCATGGTGCTTTGGTAAGTTAATAGCGTGGTATGTTGCCATTTCACTCTCTAACGCTAAACGGAGTTATTAAAGCCTATGTCATTGTTTTCTCTACATTTCAGCAAAAAGCCGCGTCGATTGTTTGTCGTGATAGGACTGGGACTGACCACCATTATGAGCACCAGTGCGATAGGGTATGTCAAAACAGCCTCCTCGGATGCAAAAAGTACAGGCAATAATGGTCAGCCTATTTCTAGTACGGTGGTTATCGATAAAGTTTTTGTCGATAAATCCGACCGTATTTTGCAGCTGTTGAGTGGTGATAAAGTCATTAAGTCCTATCGTATTGCGCTAGGAGATAGTCCGGTTGGTCATAAACAGCAGCAAGGCGATGAGCGCACACCAGTGGGGGCGTACATCTTAGATTATAAGAATGAGAACTCTATTGCCCATCGCTCCATCCATATAAGCTACCCCAATGCTGCTGACAAAGCTCGGGCACGATCACGCGGTGTCCATCCTGGTGGCGATATTATGATTCATGGGCAGATGAACGGCTTCGGTCACCTAGCGTGGATTAACCAACAACGTGATTGGACCGATGGTTGCATTGCGGTCACTGATAATGAGATGGATGAGATTATGGCGGCAGTTAAGGTTGGTACATCGATAGAAATTGTAGAATGAGTGTTATGTTAATGCTGACTATCGTGTAGTAAATTTCTAGCAGCTACAGCGCATTAGAATCTCTGCTATAGCTGTCTCTTGCTTGCCTTTCATTGTTGAGCAAGCCTCTCTTTTAGTTGTTTTTTATTTATCCTCTTGAAATACTCTCTTAGTGTGCCTATTGATAGTTTGTGATAATATCATTGCTATAGGTAAGGTTTTTACCTATATAAAATCTTACTATTTTTCAGTATTTACTAATAAGTCATAGATATTGATTGACAACTTGCACAAGTAGGTTGAAATCTTGTATGTTATACCCTATATATATAACAACTAACGGTGATTGAAATACGATAAAATTGACGATAAGCGCTATGTTTTAAATGCGGCGCGTTCGGTATTTTATGTTGCATTCACTGACTGATAATACTAATTATAAAAGGACACAATTATGAGGTTCGAAAAATTTACCCAGAAATTGCAATCAGCCATTCAAGAAGCACAGAGCCTAGCATTGGGGCGTGACCATACAGGTATTGACCCTGTGCATCTGCTTGCAGTATTGCTACAGGATGAGTCTAATTTATCTATCTGCCAACAAGCAGGCGCGTCTATCCCTGCGCTAAAGAATGGTGTGGCAAAGGCGCTCGACAATCAAGCGACGATTAGCGAGCCGACAGGCGATGTGAATTTAAACCCAAATTCGGTTAAAATTTTGAACTTGGCAGACCGTCAAGCGCAGAAAGAAGGCGATGATTTTATCGCTACTGAATGGGTGATGTTGGCGCTCGCTGAGCAAGGCGAAACCAAAAAGATATTTGAGAGTGCGGGCGTAACAGCGAGTAAATTAAAAACAGTCATTGAGCAATTGCGAGGTGATGATACCGTGAATAATCAAAATGCTGAAGATCAGCGTGATGCGCTGAATAAATATACGATTAACTTAACTGAGCAGGCGGAACTTGGTAAGCTTGACCCTGTGATTGGTCGCGATGAAGAGATTCGTCGTACCATTCAAGTACTGTCGCGTCGTACCAAAAATAACCCAGTACTGATTGGTGAGCCAGGTGTTGGTAAAACGGCTATCATTGAAGGTTTGGCACAAAAAATCATCAATGGTGACGTACCAGAAGGACTACGCCGCAAAGAAGTGTTGTCGTTAGATTTGGGCTCATTGATTGCGGGTGCAAAATTCCGTGGTGAGTTTGAAGAGCGACTCAAAGCGGTGCTCAGCGACTTATCAAAGCAAGAAGGCAATGTCATCTTATTTATCGATGAGTTGCATACTTTAGTAGGTGCTGGTAAAGCCGATGGTGCGATGGATGCTGGTAATATGCTAAAGCCTGCGCTTGCGCGTGGTGAGCTACACTGTGTCGGTGCGACAACTCTTGATGAGTATCGCCAGTATATCGAAAAAGATGCGGCTCTTGAGCGTCGTTTTCAAAAGGTACTGGTCGATGAGCCAACGGTCGAAGACACCATTGCGATTTTGCGTGGTCTAAAAGAGCGTTATGAGCTGCATCACGGTGTTGATATCCAAGACAGCGCGATTATTGCTGCTGCGCGGATGAGCCATCGTTA
This sequence comes from Psychrobacter sp. Ps7, assembly GCF_022129225.1. Taxonomy (NCBI): domain Bacteria; kingdom Pseudomonadati; phylum Pseudomonadota; class Gammaproteobacteria; order Moraxellales; family Moraxellaceae; genus Psychrobacter; species Psychrobacter sp. Ps7. The sequence continues at coordinate 24,996 of NZ_JADQAH010000016.1, forward strand.
TATTACCGATCGCAAGCTACCAGATAAAGCGATTGATTTGATTGATGAAGCGGCAAGTCGTTTACGTATGGAGATGGACAGCAAGCCTGAAGCCTTAGGTAAGCTTGATAGTCGCTTGATTCAGTTGAAAATGCAGCGCGAAGTGCTCAAAAATGAAGAAGACGCTGGTGCGCAAGCCGAGCGTAAAGTGCTTGATGCACAAATTGAAGAGCTAGAAAAAGAGTACGCTGACCTTAATGAGATTTGGCAAGCAGAAAAAGCATTGGTCAAAGGCAGTCAGCAGCTAAAAGATGAGCTGGATAAAGCGCGTATCGCCTATGACAAAGCCAGTCGTGAAGGTGATTACGAGACCATGAGTAAGCTGCAGTATGAAACGATTCCGCAGCTTGAGCGCCGCATTACTGAGTCTGACTTGGCAGAACAAAAAGAGCAGACAGGCGAAGGTAGTGGTGTAAAACTGCTACGTAACAAAGTCACGGATAATGAAATTGCCGAAGTCGTAGCGGCGGCAACAGGTATTCCTGTGAGCAAAATGATGCAAGGCGAGCGTGACAAGATGATAGCGATGGAAGAAAAGCTCCATGAACGTGTCATCGGTCAAGATGAAGCAGTCGAAGCGGTCGCCAATGCGGTACGCCGTAGCCGTGCTGGTTTGTCTGATCCGAATCGCCCTTCAGGTTCGTTCTTATTCTTAGGACCAACGGGTGTCGGTAAGACTGAGTTGACCAAGTCACTGGCGAACTTCTTATTCGATAGTGAGGATGCGATTGTTCGTATCGACATGAGTGAGTATATGGAGAAGCACAGTGTCAGTCGTTTGGTGGGTGCGCCTCCAGGTTATGTGGGCTACGAAGAAGGTGGTGCATTAACGGAAGCGGTACGCCGTAAGCCTTATAGTGTGATTTTGTTTGATGAAGTTGAAAAAGCGCACCCTGATGTGTTCAATATCTTGCTACAAGTATTGGACGATGGTCGCTTAACGGACTCACAGGGTCGCGTGGTGGACTTCAAAAACACGGTCATCATTATGACCAGTAACTTGGGTTCGCACAAAATCCAAGAGATGGTCGGTGAAAGTTACGAAGACATCAAAGCTGAGGTGATGGAATCAGTTGGGCAGCATTTCCGCCCAGAGTTTGTCAACCGTATTGACGAGATTGTGGTATTCCATCCGCTCGGTATGTCGCAGATGTCAGGTATTGCTGCGATTCAGTTGGATCGCTTGCGCCAGCGTTTGCATGAGCGTGAGATGGATATTGAGTTATCAGCTGATGCGATGAACAAACTGGTTGCGATTGGTTATGATCCTGTCTATGGCGCACGCCCACTAAAACGTGCGATCCAACAGGAGATTGAAAACCCATTGTCATTGAAGCTATTGGCTGGTGATTTTGGCGCAGGAGATATCATCAAAGTCGATGTCGGCGCAGATGATAAGTTGGTGTTTGAGAAACGTAGCATGAATTAATATCTAACCCTAACTGACCGTGGTTTAAAACCAACCTCTTACTTGCCTATTTTTTCTACAGGCAGGTAAGGGGTTTTTTTGTGCGCTATTATTATTTACGATTTGAGTGCTTTGACTATGTTATAAATAAACTAAGCACTAGGAATAAGACATTAACAGTTACGGAGACGACAAAATGACGATCATCAGTATGCAGCACCTAAGCACGCCATTAATGTTACCGATAATGATCAGCGCACTGCTTTTTAGTGCTCCTGCTTGCTCCAATCAAACTGCCGTCAATACCCATGAAGACCTGACAGACTATAAAGAAGGGCAAGTCTCTGCTAGTGAATCGCTAGCAAGTACCGAAAAACCTACTTTTATCACCAAAAAAATTGCCACGTTTGATGAACCTTGGGCAATGACAGCATTACCTACCGTTAATAATGAGCCCCCTAAATTACTTGTCACCCAAAAGACAGGCGAGTTATTCATTGTTGATACGGCAACAGGGGCTAAAACAACCATCAGTGGTATACCGAAAGTGGCTTATGGTGGGCAAGGTGGTCTTGGGGATATCGTTCTTGCACCAGATTTTGCTACTTCTAATCATGTCTATATGAGCTACGTTGAAGCAGGGAATGACACTGATAGTAATAAGTTTAGTGCCAAAGTCATCAAAGCGACATTGATAGGATTGGATACAGCCACGCCTCGTTTGCAGGATCTTACGCCCATTTGGGAGCAAATACCGAAAGTAAAAGGGCAGGGGCATTATAGTCATCGCTTGCTTTTTTCACCTGACGGAAAATATTTATATATCAGTTCAGGCGAGCGCCAAGAAAAAACACCAGCACAGGATATGAGCGTCAATTTGGGCAAAATTATTAGGTTAAATCTTGATGGCTCAGTGCCAGCAGACAATCCTTTTGTAGATAATAGCAATGACATTGCCGCACAGTTTTGGAGTATAGGACATCGTAATGTATTGGGTATGGCATTCGATGAAAAAGGTAGGCTTTGGGCGCATGAGATGGGACCACGGGGCGGTGATGAATTTAATCTGATTGAAAAAGGTCATAACTACGGCTGGCCAATCGTATCAAATGGGCGTAACTATACAGGAACGGATATTCCTGACCATGAGACGCGTCCTGAGTTTACGTCGCCCAAAATTAGTTGGACGCCAGTGATATCGCCATCCTCGATGAGTATTTATAACTCTGGAAAATATAATGATTTCTCAGCGTGGCAAGGTAATGCGCTCATTAGTGGCTTATCATCTAAAGCGCTGATAGTCGTCGATTTTGATGAAAATAGCCACGCGACTGAGCGCTATCGCTATGATATGGGCGAGCGTATTCGTAGTGTGTCAAATGTAGATGGACAAGTTTGGGTATTAGAAGATGGCGATAATAGTGGATTATTACAATTGATTCCGCAGTAGTGATTAGTAGCCATTGCTCTTCAACTTTCCGAGCGTTTGCACTATTGTAGGTTAGGCTGCTAAATGGTTTTGCTCTATTTCTGTCAATAATGAAAACGTAAATAGTTAATTAGATTTGATAGTTGAGAGGTATCTTGTTAAGGTATTCTTCCTAAAAAACTAAGGCTAACAAACAAATGGATCATGTAAAAGTTGGCAGGTTAGGCCCTTTTCCACGGGTAAGTAAACCTGTGTTTATTACTTCAGCGCTACTTATTATTGGATTTATTATCTTTGGTGCTTTCTTTACTGAAACCGCTGGTGTGTTATTTAGCTTTTTGCAGAACTTTATTACGGATAAGTTCGGCTGGTTATTTATTATTTTAGTAAATTTAGCATTGTTGCTTTGTATTTATCTCGCGATGAGCCGTTATGGCGATATTCGTCTAGGTGCACAAACTGAGACGCCACAGTACAGTTTGTTCTCATGGATAGGGATGTTGTTCTCTGCTGGTATTGGTATAGGATTGGTGTATTGGGGGACAGCTGAGCCCTTGTATCACTTTATGGCACCACCACTCGGAGAAGCGGAAACGATAGAAGCCGCTCAGCAAGCCATAAATTTTACATTCTTGCATTGGGGATTACATGCATGGGCGCTGTACGCGATTGTTGCATTGTCTTTGGCTTATTTTCATTTTCGCCGTGGCTTGCCGTTATCGATTCGCTCAACGCTTTATCCTCTATTGGGCAAAAAAATCTATGGCTCGTGGGGACATGCCGTTGATATTTTAGCGGTATTTGGTACGATGTTTGGGGTGGTAACGTCGCTTGGTCTGGGCGTTATGCAGATTAATTCAGGACTTGAGCGATTATTTGGTGTTCCTAATAATCTAACGATACAGATCGGTCTGATTGTTTTCGTTACTATTTTAGCTGCTTTTTCCGTCATGATGGGCCTAGACAAAGGTATTAAGCGCTTGAGCGATATTAATATCGGACTGACGGCAATCTTACTCGGGTTTATGGTCATCTTAGGGCCGACGCTTTTTATCTTTGATAGCTATCTTGAAAATGTTGGCAATTATCTGTCGGTAGTTGTACCGCTAGGTCTGTGGGGTGAATCGTATGAAGGTCAAGAAAATTGGCAGTCATCATGGACGATATTTTATTGGGCATGGTGGGTAAGTTGGGCACCGTTCGTTGGTGTATTTATCGCGCGTATCAGTCGTGGTCGTACTATTCGTGAGTTTATATTGGGTGTTTTATTGATTCCCATGCTGATTTTGTTCTTTTGGTTCACCACTTTCGGTGGCGTTGCTATCCATATGGAGCTCTTAGCTGCTATTGATCCCGCTATGGCCAGCCCAGGATTGGTAGAAGCCGTGCAAACGGATTTTGGTAGTGCAATTTTTAAATTGGTTGAATTTTATCCATTGGCACAACCAGTCACCTTAATGATTGTCGTTATGATTGTCCTTTGGTTTGTGACTTCATCCGATTCAGCAAGCTTTGTGATTGATATGTTGACCGCAGGTGGTGATACCAACCCACCAAAAATCCAGCGTTTATTCTGGGCAAGTACGGAAGGTATCATTGCTGCTGTTTTGCTTGCTGCTGGTGGACTAAGTGCATTACAAGCAGCGGCTATCGTTGCAGGATTACCCTTTGTTTTAGTAGTATTTGCGATGATGTATGCGTTACTTCGTGGTTTGAGCCGAGATCGTTTGATACTGTATCGCGCTCAGCAGCATTTTATTACCGAAGAATCTGCAGATCATAATTCAGCCAATGAGTTTGCTGATGAGCACTTGTTGAAAGGACCACCTAAAATTGTAAAAGGTGATTAGCAGGTTCTATATATCAGCTTTAATACTGTTTTCATGAAATGAATCAAGCAGTTAGCTTCTTCTTTTTTTACGTAAAAACACAATATAACAATTGTGATTTGAAATCCTAAGATGCATCGTTATCTTAGGATTTTTTTATTTGCTAACCAATAGCAAGGTTATAAAGTGTCTGATTCGATTTGATAGTTGTGCAGTATCTTGTTAAGGTGAGCCCCTTCAAAAATTGAGATGACTAAATGGATCATGTAAAAGTTGGCCGCTTAGGCCCTTTTCCGCGGGTAAGTAAACCTGTGTTTTTAACTTCAGCGTTATTAATTCTTGTGTTCATTATTTTTGGTGCTCTTTTTAATGAGCAAGCAGAACTGTTGTTTGGTCATGCAAAAGCATTCGTGTCTTTGCGTTTTGGCTGGTTCTTTATTGTGGTGGTCAACTTAACGTTGGTGATGAGTATTTACATGATATTTAGTCGTTATGGCGATATCAGGCTTGGTCATCAAAATGAAAAACCAGAATACAATCTAGTATCTTGGATTGGCATGCTATTTTCAGCGGGCATCGGTATTGGACTGCTCTATTGGGGTACGGCTGAACCCTTGTATCATTTTATGGCACCGCCGCTAGGAGAAGCTGAAACAGTGGCTGCCGCCAAGCAAGCGATGAATATCTCGTTCTTGCACTATGGTTTGCATGTGTGGGCGCTCTATGGCATGGTCGCGTTGTCATTGGCTTATTTCCATTACCGAGTGGGCTTACCGCTGGCCATCCGTTCGACACTATATCCTATATTGGGCAAAAAGATTTATGGTGGCTGGGGTCATACGGTCGATACACTAGCGGTATTTGGTACGATGTTTGGAGTAGTGACCACTTTAGGTCTTGGGGTGTTGCAAATTAACTCAGGTCTTGAGACGTTATTTGGCATACCCAATAATATTACAGTGCAAATTATTTTGATTGCCTTAATCACTATGTTGGCAGGTCTGTCTCTATTTATGGGGCTAGATAAAGGGATTAAGCGCTTAAGTGATACCAATATATTATTTACTGTGATATTGCTCAGCTTTGTGATTATTTTAGGCCCGACCCAGTTTATCTTTAATAGCTTTGTAGAAAATATTGGCAATTATTTGCATCAAATTGTGCCATTAGGTCTTTGGACAGAATCGTATGATGGTCAAGAAAACTGGCAAGCATCATGGACGATTTTCTATTGGGCATGGTGGATAAGCTGGTCGCCTTTCGTCGGTGTGTTCGTGGCTCGTATCTCTCGTGGTCGAACCATTCGTGAGTTCATCTTAGGGGTGTTATTAATTCCTATCACCATCTTGTTCTTATGGTTCACCGCTTTCGGTGGTTCAGCCGTTAATATGGAATTAATGGCAGCCGCTGATCCCAACCTCATCAGTCCTGGCTTGATTGAGGCTGTCCAAGCAGATACTGGCAGTGCCATCTTTAAACTGATGGAATCTTATCCATTTACGTCAGCTTTGAACTTGCTTATCGTAGTGATGATTGTGCTTTGGTTTGTCACGTCATCGGATTCTGCCAGTTTTGTGATTGATATGTTGACCTCAGGTGGCGATGCCAATCCACCGAAAATTCAGCGCCTATTTTGGGCAGGTACAGAGGGTGTTATCGCTGCCGTACTATTAGCAGCAGGTGGCTTGAGTGCGCTACAAGCGGCTTCAATTGTGTCAGGTTTCCCTTTTGCGATTGTGATAGTCGTTATGATGTACTCATTATTACGCGGCTTGAGTCGAGATCGTTTGATACTGTATCGCAACCAGCAATGGTTTGTCACCGAAGAGTCAGCAGAGCATAATTCGGCCAATGAGTTTCGTGATGAAGATTTGCTGACAGGTCCACCTGATATTGAAAAACCTGAAGGTTAGATTTTATCGATCTAAAAGATCATAAAGAAGCACCCGCTTATGATTAAGCGGGTGCTTTTTTATGTGATGTAATTGTCTTTTTTCATTTTATATAAAGTATTTACACAAAGTTATGAAGCCAAAGTTATAAAGCAAGGTTATGAGCACTGTCCTTTAACATAGCCTACTGCCGCCGTTGTGCCACATGCCGAACATGAGTTGCCCGCAGTGCGATAACTAAATCCTGAGCTGGTTTTTACTTTGACACATACAGGATCGTATTGCGCGGTGCACATCGTTTGCTCAGGGTTGTAAGGTGGGCACTTGATGAAAGGGTTGTCGCTGTTCTGTTGGCTGTGCCCAGTGCTATGAATAGGAGCAGTGTCAGGCGTATCGATACTTTGAATGTTATTACAGCCAGCTAAGGCAATAGTGACTGATAACCCTAATAATGACAGGCATGATCGCCATGATTTGAATAAGTGGTTCATAATCATATGTCCTTATAAATAGTGTTCGGTAAATCCCTGTTATCGATAGCTGGTTGCAACCATGTGATGAACAAGGTGGTTTTAATTGATAGTAGCCTATTTATCAGCAGTCATCTACCAAATCATGATTAATAAAAAACCCAAGCCTATGATTAAGCTTGGGTTTGAGCATCACTATAGTCATTCCACTATAAAAATATTACTGCGTTAACCTCGCTTGAGGTATTAAATATACATCTACACTCGGTTGCCTTGTACTACTTTTAAATTGAACTGACTATACCAGCCGTTTTATAAATGCTAGCTAAAGGCGATAGAACTATTTGGCTGCTTTGTCATCTTGATTAAGCTGAACATATTTATCAAAGTTCTGCGCATAATCAGTTAGGTTGTCGCTCAGCATTTGGCGATATTGTTTGACATAAAATTCAACGATATCATCTTTTTCTTTGGCAAAGTCATCGCCTTTGACAAAGCCGATAGAAGCGACTGACGCGCTATAACGTGCGGCTGCATATAATAAAGAAGCACCTACTTGTCCTGAATGCGCTTCAGAACCCAACTGACTGTTTGCGATACCGATAATGGCATCAGCACGTTGATAAAATGCCTGCATTTCAGGGGTAATCTCAATGTTAGCGTCAACATTGCTGTCTTGAATGTTGCTGTCTTGCATATTGTCTTGAGACATAAGCGACTCCTAATAAGTGTCGGTAATTTTAAATTTATAAAGAGGGTTTGTAGGTGGTGCAAAGTTATATTTTTACAAACCAGCGTCTGCTTTTAAGATCTCAGCTTTGTCTGTTTTTTCCCACGTAAAAGCAGTTTCAGAGCCAGGACGACCAAAATGACCAAAAGTCGCCGTTTGCTGATACATTGGTTGTAATAAATTTAGCATACGGGTAATGCCATAAGGGCGTAGATCAAAATGGGTGCGAATCAGACGGATGATTTCATCATTGCTGATTTTATTCGTGCCAAAAGTATTGACCGAGATAGAGGTTGGCTCAGCGACACCAATGGCATAGCTGACCTGTATTTCACAGCGCTCAGCAAGTCCTGCAGCAACGATATTCTTAGCCACATAACGCACGGCGTACGCAGCACTACGATCGACTTTCGATGGATCTTTACCACTGAATGCACCGCCGCCATGACGCGCCATACCGCCATACGTATCAACAATAATTTTACGACCTGTCAATCCAGCATCACCTACAGGCCCGCCAATCACAAACTTACCCGTTGGGTTAATATGATAGCGCGTGCCAGCATGCAATAATTCAGCAGGCAATACTTGTTTGATGATAGATTCCATTATTGCTTCTTGCAGATCTTTTTGCGAGATACTTGGATCGTGTTGTGTTGATAGCACCACAGCATCAATGGCAACAGGCTTGCTACCATCATATCTTAACGTCACTTGCGCCTTGGCATCTGGACGTAACCACGGCAACTCGCCTGCGCGGCGCAGCTCAGATTGGCGTTCCATCAAGCGGTGAGCAAATTCGATAGGGGCTGGCATCAAGACATCAGTTTCATTGCTGGCATAGCCAAACATAAGACCTTGGTCACCTGCGCCTTGCTCTTCAGGGTCGCTACGATCGACACCTTGAGCGATTTCAGGAGATTGTTTGCCGAGCATATTGATGACCGCGCATGTTTCGCCATCAAAGCCTAAGTCTGAGTGGTGGTAACCAATACCGTTTACAGTATCACGCACGATACGTTCAACATCGATATTTGCCGTCGTGGTGACTTCACCTGCTAGTATCACAGCACCTGTCTTAACCAAGGTTTCGCATGCCACGCGTGCATGCAAATCTTCACGTAAGATGGCGTCAAGGATGGCATCTGATATTTGGTCAGCCATTTTATCAGGATGACCTTCGCTCACAGATTCTGAGGTAAATAAGTTGTATTCACGCATAATGGGATCGCTTAATTGCAGGGACTGTATTCTACGAACTCAGTCATTATTAAATGTATATAAAAATAAAAGGCGAAAACGAATAAAAAAATTAGCACATTTTACCGTGTATCGAGGTAAAACTCTAGCGATGGATAATACTAAGAAGTAACTAGGCATGGATTAACCATGGTAAAAGTCATCAATCTCGCTATTTTCTTGCCAGCAATATTCAGTATAGTGAGCGATCTGGCGCGCTGTATCGATGTCATGTCTGTCGGCGATAAAACCAAGCGCCATGTCCATACCTGCACTGACACCTGAGGACGTATAAAATTTACCATCAACAACCCAGCGTGCTTGCTCTGCCCAATGGACTTTGTCAGATTGCTCTATCACCCATTGCCATGACAGTTTATTAGACGTTGCGCGCTTGTCATCTAAGACGCCAGCCTTAGCCAACAATGCGCTACCCGTACAAACGCTAAGTACCCAATCAGCATGGTCAACCAAGATTGTTAACGTCTGCAAAAATGGTCGGTGATTGATTTGCTGGCGAGTACCCATGCCGCCAACCATCAACAAGATATCAGTCTGGTGCGCTAACTCGCTGACAGCGACTGTCTGCATCGCAACGCCATGCTTACTATGAATAATGCCACCGTTTAAGGAGGCAAATTGCAGACGATAATGCTCAGGTAAGCAGCCAAACATCTCGATAGGTCCAAATAGATCCAAAGTCTCAAAATCATCGAATAATAGCGCGGTCAGTGTCTGCATCTGGCTTCCTGATTTTTAAATAATGTTTACAAAAGTAAGTGGGTGTCTACTGCTTTTTTAACCACGCTATTCATGTTTTATTTATATAAAGTAGATAAATTAAACCTTCTATAACTAGGGCGTGTCCTCATTTTAAAAATGGTGGTAAAAATGAGATAAATTGCCGTCAAACAAGGAAAATAGCGCACATAATATCGAGATATTAAGAAGCTATTTGACGATGTTTGGCAAAATTTAGCTATTTTTAGCCCATTTAGAAAGTAATCGATTGAATTGAGGACACGCCCTAAAGCAGTTATCGTTCTAAAAGCGATCGTTCTAAAAATTATAGCTCCAAAAACTTGGCTTTGTCTTTAAACATACATTCGTCATAAACAGGACACGCCCCGCATTTGGGTGTACGGGCTTGGCAGGTATAGCGCCCGTGTAAAATAAGATAATGATGCGCATCTACGATGAAGTCATCTGGGATACGCTCGACCAGCTTATTTTCAACGATCAAGACGTTCTTGCCAGTGGCAAGTCCCGTACGATTACCCACCCGAAAGATATGGGTATCGACCGCCATGGTTGGCTGACCAAAGGCAGTATTTAACACCACATTGGCAGTTTTGCGCCCAACGCCAGCGAGTGATTCTAAATCTTTGCGGTTATCAGGGACGGTGCTGTCAAATTTCTCAATTAAGTCTCGGCAAGTTTTGATGACGTTTTTGGCTTTGGCATTGTATAAGCCAATATTTTTGATATAAGATTTTAGACCGTCTTCACCCAATGCCAAGATTGCTTCAGGTGTATTTGCTACGGGATATAACTGCTGGGTGGCAATATTGACGCTCACATCCGTCGCCTGCGCAGACAAGATGACCGCGATCAGCAGCTCAAAATTACTCTTATAATTCAATTCCGTAACCGGCTCATCAATCGTCGCTGCCAGCTTTTCAAAAAATGGACGCACATTACGATTGGGCATTCGTCTCGATGGCGGGGTATCGGCAGTTTTGTGTTTGACGGTTTTACTCATAGTATTCTTACTATTTTTTGGCTATTGATAGTTAATAACTGATACAAGATATCGAAATAAATTCATTTTAGCGATGTTGGGTAGACTGTCTAACAAATGATAATTACGCTATTAAAGCTGACTTAACTCTACTTGCAACGCGTCAAGCTCTACTTGTTTGCTCTCATTTGGACGGACACTTAGCTGCTTTTCTAGCTTTTTAATTTTACTACGAAGCTTCGCTGCGGCAATAGTATTTTTTGCCTGCGCTTCGCTGATATTCAACGATTGACTAGCGGCATTGTTCAGTTTTGCTTCAACCATGCTGACCACAGGTCTACTATTGCTACTATCAGCCAGCTGTTCGGTGACGCGTCTTAAATGAGTATGATAGCGCTGTCTTAAATCTTCTTGCTCTGTGGTACGTTCAGAGCTAGACAGCTCCCTTTCAACAGTGACCAAATCGATGCAGTCAACTGGACAAGGAGCGATGCAAAGCTCGCAGCCGGTGCATAAATCCGTAAAGATAGTATGCATGTGCTTACCAGTACCGACAATAGCATCGACTGGGCAGGCAGGTATACATTTGGTGCAGCCGATACAGTCATCTTCACGGATCACCGCACGTACCTCAGTCGGACGTTCAGAGGTCGCATCTATTGGCCACTGAGAAGGCGCAGCGCTAAGTATCGCTTCATGACTATCTATATGAATAATTTGAGCAATGGCCTTGGTAACGGGTTGACCACCGGGTACACATTTATTGTATGGCTCATTGTCAAGCACGATAGCGGCGGCATAAGGTAAGCAGCCGTCTGGGTGCTCGCAAAGCCCACATTGTGTTTGCGGTAGACAAGCATCAATATATGAGATTTTCGCTTGTATGTCCGCAGGTAAGCGCTCTATATCCAAAGTGTCGAACAAGATTGGCAAATTGGTGAGACGGATGTGGGTACTATTTTTATTAGTGGTGCTTTGCATATGCTTTAAAACCTTAATATCAGTGCTAAGTGCTAAGTGCTAAGTGCTAAGTGTGCTCTGAGCGCTGACATTAGAATAATAGGATAATAACGATATTGATAAATGCTGCATTGATATTATAGATTAAAGCAAAATACCTTGCTCATTGGCAATTTGTGCAATCAGCTCGTAAGCAATGCTACCTTTTGAGGGTATTTTTGGCAAATTTGACAGATCAAAAAAATCGGCGTGCGACAGCTCATCTTCTTGGATAACAATTTCGCCAGCTGCATAAGAAGCACGAAAGCCTAGCATTAAATTAGACGGGAATGGCCATGGCTGACTGCTGACGTAACGAATATCTGATAGGCTGATATTTACCTCTTCTGCCACTTCACGCACCACCGCGTGTTCTAGGCTTTCACCCACTTCTACAAAGCCTGCAATCAAACCGTATAGTAACGGTTGTGGCGACTGTAATAAATGAGGCGCTGTTTTTTGCTGTCCATAACGATGATGATGGGCTAGCAAAATCTGCATTTCACCGGTTTGCGGATTCGGGCGAGTAATAGCCGTGATGACACAGGGTTGTACACGTGGGTATTGGCGCAATCGGCACACTGGACAGACCATCGCACGTTCATCTCGTTTGGCATGAATGGTTGGGGCAGCACAGCGACTACAAAACTGTGTATCTGTTTGCCAGCGCAATAACTGTATCGCTTGGCTAAGCTGATCGGACAAAGCCACTGGCAACTGAGTAATCAGCTGGCGATAAGGAACAAACGCATTGCCGCTGCCCTCAGCGATGATAGGCAATGCAATATGATGTGCAATTGCATAGTCATAAGTAATGGCGCTAGCCGCTTGCGCAGTAAAGGTGTGGGGAGTATCAATCGGACTGTGGGTACTTTCTAGAATATCGGCATACTTCAGAGTATCTACACTCGCGCTAGTAGGATTGATATCAGGCGACCAGTGACGCGGTGCTAGGCTTTCGAGTAGCGTGACATGACCAACTTGATAAGCAAGCTGGGTCTCCTCATCTAAATGTGTAGCGGATGGGGGTAATTCAAGCTGCACGGGCCACCATCCATTAGGTCGCTGGCGGCATAAAACAGTATCATCACTAAATACAAAAGCGCTGGTCATAGGTAAAATTCCAAACCGGTTACGGTCAGTACGCATCAGTGTTGATACAGACTTTTTTTAATTGAAGTAAAGTCAATCCTATATCATTCGGATACGGTGTCAGTCAGGCTCGCTTAGCACTACTATTTGTAGTGCTAAGCGCATCTTGCTTGTATCCAGATTATATGGGATCGACTATATATAAATGAAGGGCTATGGCAGCAAAGCCGCCATTTAAATATCATTTTAGTGCTTAAGTATGATAAAAATTAGGCTGCGAGTAGATGACTCAAGCTCTGCTGTCCCACATCTAATGCTTGTTTGCTGACCGGACGATTGTGTTCAAAACCATCTAGATGATGATCGACGGCCATAATGACATCAGCGATACAAGCGAGCGTACTGTCTTCAATACGTTGTCCACCTTCGATACGTTGCTGAAGATAATTGGCCAATTGACTGAGCATGCTGGCAGGTGTTGGTAGCTGTAAGAAGCGCACAGCCCCTGCCACTTGGCGCATCATCTCAGGTATGTTCTGGATATTGAGCATATCGCGCTCTGGCTCAGCCAAATAATCGTTAATGGCTTGTTCTGCACTGGCAATAGCGGAACGACTTTCTTGTATCAAAGTATCGTTAGCCGTATTGAGCTGATGTAAAGAGATATGCGGGTTATTCAGTGGCAAATAGATGGCCCCTGGTGTGTGCATTTCTGCCATTGCAATGGTGGCGTTTTCCGCATGCATTAATGCCAACAGCAAGTGATCGAAATCTTCAGGCGAGGGCGTTTGCCAATGACTAACAGCCTCTGCTGCTACGCTGAGACTATTGGCTGCATTTGATAAACCAAGCAAGCGTAACGCTGAGCTCAATTCTGTTAGCTCTTCGATAATCTGTGCGGTTTGCATATCGACAGGGTTCAATGAATCACCACGTGCGTAGTTATCCACATTTTCTTTGATGGTATTAATTTGGGTCTGAATGATGGTGTTCAGCGTATCGGTCAGGGCGCGATTAGGACCGAATAAGAAACGCTTCATTTGCTCAAGTTGCGCGCTTTCCAAGTGGTTGCTGGCGTATTGCTCACGCAGTCGTTGCGCTGCATCACTGTCACGCTGGCAAGCAAAACTGACCAAATCAGCAAAACGTTTGTCCATCACAGGCAAGTAGCTTTGGAATTGCTGCTCTAAATAAATCAGTGTGTGTTTTTGACTCAGATTTAGCGGTAATATCGTGGCAATGTCAGTGATAGCTGCGGTGGCCGCTTGCCAAAATAGACTGCTGGTGTTTGATGCTATCAAAGCACACGCTGCACTCATGGCATCAAGTTTTTGCTGATCGTCTGGGCTAACGTTGCTATCTTGATTGAGAAGAGCGACCCCAAGACCACTACGATAAGCATAAGTTAGTAGTTCAGTGTCTAGGTTAAGCTCGTCAAGTGGTTGGAAGTTTTGTTCAGGGTTGGCAATGATGACACTACTGCTACCAAAAGCTGCAAAATAGTCTGCTGTGATAGGGGTTTCTTGCCCGTGAGCGTTGAGTTTATTGATAACAGGCAGTAACAAGGTTGGCTCTACCGACTCTGTCAAAAGCACAAACTCGATATAGCGATCCAGTGTCATAATGGCTTCTGATAAGTCCATAATCAAGCTGGTATCGTTATTATCACCATTATCATAGAGGCGCTGTAAGCCATTGACAATAGCGGTATTCAAAGCCTCTGCACCAACCAAAGATATCAGCTCAAAGATGCAAGACAGCTGCTTTAGCACAGTGATAGAATCTAATAATAAAGGGGCTTGACTATTATCATCATTAAATTCACTCAGATGAATCTCAGTATCTTTTAAGGTTACGATGATCTCATCATGCAACAAATGTAGCGATGGTAGATTGAAATCAGTAACACTAAGCGTTGGGGCCGTTAACTTCATTTGCGCAGACTGGTTCATAGGTGTTTTTCCATAATGTACTGATGAGAATGGCGATGGTTTAAATGATGATCGAAAAAGCACTTGCTGGTAACGTTTTAACGCTTAATATAACAATAATCAAGCCTATATTATACAAATGTTATTGCTCAAAGATTGATATCATCAGCTTATACGGCGACTACATATTGGCTTTTAGCTCAGGATACGCTTCTGCGAGCGCGGCATACCACTCTTGGTTGGTATTTTCATCCATAGAGGATTCTAGCAATAAAGACGCTAAATTGGCAAAACTGGCGTGTGCTGTCTGCCCACCATCTGTTTGCGTGTCTTCTTCGATGGCGAGTGTAACCTGCCCACCTGTCATCGCTAGATAAACTTCTGCTAAAATCTCTGAATCAAGTAAGGCGCCGTGAAAAGTACGATCTTGCTTCCCCACATTTAGGCGACGTACTAAAGCGTCTAGGGTATTTTTTTGCCCAGGATATTGTTGTTTTGCCATGACCAACGAGTCAGTCACTTGTACGCGCTCAGCAAAGTCGTTCATACCGACTTTGGCAAACTCCATGTTTAAGAAGTTCATATCAAAGGTGGCGTTATGAGCGATGATTTCTGCGCCATCCATAAAATCATAGAGCGACTGAGCAACTTGATCAAAGGTAGGCTTGTCGGTCAAAAATGCCTCAGAAATACCATGGATACGAATGACTTCATCATCCATGCCGCGTTGTGGATTGATATAAACGTGGAGCTTTTCACCCGTAAATTTACGCCCGATCATCTCCACGATACCGACTTCGATAATACGGTCGCCTTTTAACGGATCAAGACCTGTGGTTTCAGTATCCATAATGAGCTGGCGATCAGACTCATGACGATGGATAGGTTTGGGCAGCAGCGGTATGAAATACGAATTTGCACGACTGGTGTCACCGTCGAATTTTGGTGTATCAGCTTCTTCTATGCCAGTAACGGTAGCGGGCACAGGATCATTTATCGTTGCATCAGTCATAGACGTTTGGGTTTCCGGCATCTCTATTTTACTCATTGGTTTGCTAGCATTATGCTGATAGCGATCGGCTTCTATTACAGCATCTTTACTCATCATATCATCGGCAGGGTTTGTATCGTTATCAGTGTCTATGACATCTTCGTCAAGCCCATCATCTGTCATATCCAGACCCAGTGGATCGAAACTTAGCCAGTCATCGTGAGCAGCATTTTGTGCTGTATTAGGCATTATTTGCCCTTTTTTTTTAGCCGTGTCTTGCGGCTCTATGCTCGATAATTCTTCACTGCTGGACGTCACACCCAAGTTTGCCAGCTCGTCCGCTTTTTCATTACCTGCATGTCCTGCGTGACCTTTTACCCAATGCCAGTCAACATCGCGCTGTTGACACAGCTTATCTAATTGCTGCCAAAGGTCTTGATTGGCGACAGGTTTTTTACTTGCCGTTTTCCAGCCTCTTTTTTTCCAACCCTCTATCCATTCGGTGATGCCTTTTTTGACATAGCTTGAGTCTGTCCAAATCTCGAGGTTGTGCTCATGCGGGCTATGGGTCAATGCTTGTATCGCGCCCATCAACTCCATGCGATTATTGGTCGTCTCTTTATCACCGCCGTACAAATCTTGTGTACGTCCATCACTAAAAATGAGATGTGCGCCCCAGCCACCCGCACCCGGATTGCCTTTACAGGCACCATCCGTATAGGCCACGGTGGAGTTTGATTTGGCGGCCAACGGATTCATCGCGTTACTGGTGTTGAATGGCTGCGCTGAGGTGCGATTGTCTGACATAAAAAATTATTGACCTAAAAATTGATAAACATAGGGAGTGTTGGAGGGATTTTGCTAGCGTTGTTTTTACACCAGCGCTTCCATTATATTTTGGGAATGAGTATAACAAATCTATCGTTGATGTGGGCAATCGTAATGCACAAAGTCGCCAAAAGCACAGATCATAATAGTAACCTTGCTATTTTCTGTTAAAATGAGCTGTGTTGCGACACAGTATCAAACGGTATTGACTACGCAGCAGAAAAAACAGCAGTTTGCTGGCGTCAATTAGTAGCGCAAATCATTCGACAATGCCAATAGTTGATGAAAACATGCCCTAGAAAATCACGTTAATATTAAGATTGTCGTCATCACTGTTTAAAGATAGTTTTTTTAAGACAATTTTCATAAAAGTTTAATGCATGAATGCAGGATAACCCTATTATGTCCTTACGCTCAAACATTTTTTATAAAAGGCTGATGCGCTTACCAGTCGGCATAGCGGTGAGCAGCGCACTATTTTTAAGTGCTTGCAACGATAGCAACATTCAAGCTGATACTGGAATGGTCGAAGCGGCGACAGACTTATCGATTTTTGAAGGTTGTTACACGGTTAGTCATGACGAGCCTGCCCAAATAAAAGTGAGTCAACAGGATGGCTCGTGGGTGATGCAGATGAAAGAGCCGGCAAGTGCGAAGCGCGTTTGGGATGACGCTGAGCCGCTAGAAGTGATTGAAAATAGCGAAATTCCGCAGTTTTTCTCTATTGACCCTGACAATGTCGATGCGGTCATTGGGCGTCCTGATCGAGTGCTAGTACTGGCTCATGTGAAGCCTGCCTATGCCAATATCGATCCACTCTTAGATAGTGAATACTTATCCTATATTTATCGCGGTGCCAATACCATCTATCGTGTCGAGTGTGATGATGTTAATACCGATATTTTAGCCAATCCACATGCCAATATTGTGATTGATAATGTTAATGAGAGCCTCTAAACAAGCACGGCTCATAAACAGAATTTATGATCGATAGTGTTATTTTAAACAGTGTTTTGCTATAAACCGTATGTCATTAGAGTTAAGCAATATGAATTTTTTTAGTTACGTGGTATTGGGTGGATTTTCTTATGCAGCGGGTTGGGCAATCAGAACCTATGTACTTGATAAGAAGCCTGAACCTGAGCAACCTTACAATCTAAAGCATCCTGCAATTTTGGCTTACTTAGGTGGTTTCTTTATTATTATGCTGATTGTCTCGTGGCTGATTGGTCGCTATGCGCTTGGGCATGCTGCCATTGATTTGCCGTTTATTATTATCAATAGCCTCGTTGCAACCTTTGTCTATTCGTTCGGTCTCAATCCAGAAAAAGCGCGTTATGATGTTCCAGATTAACTCATATAAATAATTGCTATTAATGAATAAAAAAGCCACGGCTGATACATTGATTGTCAGTCGTGGCTTTTTATAACGATCATTTTAGGATGATAGCTTGTATAAAGTTACTTATTTTTCTTTAAGTCAGTAGCGGTTTTGATAGCGGTTTGTTTTTTCTTCCAAGTTTGATATTTTTGCAAATCTTTTTCGACCAACTTCAAGCAAAAGGTGAGGACTAGCGCATCGTCAATATGACCGATAAAGGGTATGAAATCTGGAATGATATCGATTGGGTTGAGAGTATAGAGCAGTCCAACCACACCTGCTGAAATGGTCTTGTAGGGAATATCGCGATAGTTTCCTTGATAGTAGTCTTTAATCAAGCTCATGAATAGCATCAAATCTTTGGCAAAACGCTCAAGATGGCTACTGTCTTTTAGCTTTTCTTGCAGTTTTTCCTCTTCGTTAATGAGGTACTCTAAATCAGTATCCAATATGTCCTCTTTTTTCTGTTTATCAGTCGCTTTCTCAGCCATTATTATTATCCTTATTTAAACGAAATCGGTATTCTCATACTACAACAAAGTCGCGAAATGTGCCAATAAGGCTAGGTTTCTGGTATGTATCATCGTGAAAAATTAAATAGTGGCAAGGGTTAGGCAACTATCATAGCCAAAAAAGTGTTTACAATATGCTGCTGTGTGGTTTAAGCAAGTAGATTACAAAAATAAAGATGGGTTAAAAATATATCAAAATAAAAATGATAAGGTGGCAGAGAGAGATGGTTTTTAAGAGTCAGTTATTAACAGATGATAGAAACAAAAATGGTCATGCAACGGTTGAAACGCCATCTGGGCTAAGTCGTCGGCAGTTTTTGCGTCGAGTAGGTGTCAGTGCGGGTACTGCGGCATTGGCCACGCAAGGTGTTTCTCAGGTATTTGCCGCCAGCCCTATCGACCCTAATAATAGTCCGCAGCTCACCAAGGATGATTTGCCGACCGCGTTATTGGGTGAGCGTTCATCCTCACAGCCGTCACTCACGCAGACACGCTGTATTACGCCAACGATTGAGACGCGGCTGTTTGCCAGCTCCAATGTTGGGGGTAGCGATGACCGCAATCAATTGGCATTGGAGCGTATGGCCTGTGCGGGTTTTAAAGTAAACAATCCTGCAATTACCAATCGTCAGTATTTACGGTTTGCTGGTACGGATTCGCAGCGAGCGAGTGACTTACAGAATATCGCTACGGGTGCGATAGCCGCTCCAAAGCTGTTGTTGGGTGTGCGCGGCGGCTATGGTGCGATGCGTATATTACCCATGGTTGACTGGACAACGCTAGGACGGATTATGAAGGAGCACGGCACGATACTGACTGGCTTTAGTGATGTGACCGCTATTCAGTGCGCATTATTGGCAAAAGGTGATATGAGTTCGCTTGCAGCACCGATGCTCTATAGTGAATTTGGAAAAACTGTCCCTGATCAAGTCAGCTGTCGACAGTTTGTTGAAGCGCTCACCAATCCCAATCTGGTTATTGATATATCAGACGCTACCTTAACCAGTCCCAATTTACCCAGTATTCTAACAAGTACTGAGCCCAAAGCAATAACGGGCACGATTTGGGGTGGTAATCTAAGCGTGGTGTCAGCGCTGGCAGGTAGTGAGTATTTG
Organism: Psychrobacter sp. Ps7; assembly: GCF_022129225.1. Taxonomy (NCBI): domain Bacteria; kingdom Pseudomonadati; phylum Pseudomonadota; class Gammaproteobacteria; order Moraxellales; family Moraxellaceae; genus Psychrobacter; species Psychrobacter sp. Ps7. Next base: position 44,622 of record NZ_JADQAH010000016.1, read on the forward strand.
CCGCGTATTGATGGCGGTATTGTATTCTTAGAAGACGTGGGCGAGCAGGCCTATCGTATTGAGCGCATGTTGTATGACTTATATCTCGCCGGTGTCTTTAAAAATCAACAAGCGATTGTATTTGGGGCATTGTCAGGTGCAGGTGAGGACAGTTATGACAAGCGTTATGATGTCGCGACAGTCATTCGCCAGCTGCATAAATTGACCGGATTACCAATTTACAGCGGCATGCGCTTTGGTCATATTGGACAAAAACACAGCTTTCCACTCGGAGCGACTTGTCAGCTAACACCTAATACTGATGGTGGGTATCAGCTAGTATTTACCGATTATCCAACCATTAAGGCTGATGCTATCCAAGTAGAAGGCTTGTGGCAAACTGCTTAAACGCTAAACATTAAGCACTAATCTCTAACTACTATGCATTGCCATGACTAAATCGCTAACCGCGAAAATTTATCTTGATACTCTTTGGGGGTTAGCTCTGTTGCACGTTTGAATAGGCGTGTGAACGATGAAATATCATCATATCCCACTTGTTCGGCAAGCGATTTTATGGTCACATCACCCAATTCTAGCAGGCGTTTTGCCTGCTCAATTCTGACGGCCTGAATATACTCAATCGGGCGCATAGCAACAGCAGACTGAAAGCGTCTGTTTAATGTCCGCGGGGTGATATTGACCATGGCAGCCAATTTACTCACCTGAATAGTCTGATAAAAATTTTCCTCAATGAACTCTTGTACCTGCTTGATCAGTTGGTCTGAATGCGGCTTATGCAAGGTCACATTGGTGTAGCTGTTTTGGTTGCCTCGCTTACTATCAATAATCTGAGTTTTTGCTACTTGTGTAGAAATCTCCCGCCCACAATAGCGCTCTATTAATAACAATCCTAAGTCATAAAAGGCACTACCGCCTGCCGCACAAAATATATTGCCTGATAGGTTTGTTGAGTTGCTTTTTGAATGAGTGACAAACTGATTCTCTTGTAAATCAACGAGTGGGAAATCTGCTTTGAATTTACTAGCATAGCCCCAATGAGTTGTCGCTACTTTGCCATCGAGCAAGCCTGCTTTTGCTAAAAAGAAAGCACCGCTACAGTTGCTGGCAATATCTGATTTAGTGTCTGCCAACCGCGTTAGATGGGGTATTAACCCTGCATTTCGGCTCAGTACCTTATCGATTGAATCACCAATCGTTGGAATCAATAGCAAGTCGCATTCCGCCACGTCCTGAATATCGCAATGTGCTTGCATGATTAAGCGGTTGCTACATCTGATATCTACGCCACCAACGCTTGCTATCTGCACATTGAACCGTGGCTCTACTGGCTCATCTAAAAATCGTTGCCAACTGACACCCGTAAATGAAAACAAATCTAACGCACCTGTCAATGCACTGCCGAGCACACCATCGAATCCGATAATAATGACTTTAAAGGGTTTGAAATAAGGCATAGATGTCTATTCTCCTGTTACTTCGTTGACTAAATTTTATTTTTCTGAACAAAAATACCGATTTTTTATCTGAATTTTCTGAATACAAGTAGTATTTATGTCGTATTTGACCATAATTATGTCATAAATGACAATACGGTAAGACGTTAAATTAGATTAATATCGATTGACAACCAAATTTAATCAGTTAACGAGAATACTATGGCAGCAGATACGCTCATCAATGACTTTGAGTTACCGTTCCAATTATATGATGTATTGGGCACTGAAAATTTAACCAAGCATGCTAAGTTTGCAGAACATAGCCGCGAAACGTTTGACGCCGTATTGGATACGGCCAATAAAATTGCGACCCAATTGTTTTTGCCGCATAACCATGTAGCAGATAAGAACGAGCCACAGTTTGATGGCAAAAAAGTCAGCATGATAAGTGATGTAAAAGTCGCTTTTGATGCATTCCGTGAGTCAGGGTTTATTGCAGGTCGTTATAGTTTTGAAGACGGCGGCATGCAGCTGCCCGAAACAGTCATGACAGCCGTGGCAGGCTACTTTATGGCTGCCAATCCCTCAACCACTGCTTATCCATTTTTGACCACTGCTGCAATTAATGTGATTTCACACTTTGCCAGTGACGAGATTAAAGCCGCCTTTATGCCGCGCATGCTGACAGGTGAATTCACCGGAACGATGGCATTAACAGAGCCACATGCAGGTTCGTCACTTGCTGATATCAAAACCACTGCGGTAAAACAAGACAATGGTTCTTACCGCGTCAAAGGCAGCAAGATTTATATCTCAGGCGGCGATCACGAACTGTCTGACAATATCGTCCATCTCGTATTGGCAAAGGTGCCAGGTGGTCCAGGCGGCGTCAAAGGCATCTCCTTATTTGCGGTACCTAAATATCGTCTAAATGATAATGCATCGGTCGGCGAACGCAACGATGTACATTTAACAGGACTCATTCATAAGCTGGGCTATAGAGGCACGACATCGACGGCATTGAGCTTTGGCGATGAAGGCGCATGCCATGGTTATCTGATCGGTGAAGAGCATTTCGGCCTACGCTATATGTTCAAAATGATGAATGAGGCACGTATCGCTGTTGGTTTTGGTGCAGCGATGATTGGCTATCGTGGCTATCAGTATTCGCTAGATTACGCCAAAGACAGAACGCAAGGCAGAATCGCCCCGAACAACAAGCCTGAAGATGCGGCAACTGCCATCATTAATCATGGTGACGTAAAGCGAATGCTACTGGCGCAAAAAACGTACTCTGAAGGCGGCATTTCATTATGTCTATATGGCTCAAACCTGATTGACCGTATCAACACTTGTGAAGACGAAATTTTAAAAAATGAGCTAACAGAATTATTAGACCTGCTCACGCCAGTATTAAAAGCATGGCCATCTGAGTATGGGCCAAAAGCTAATGATTTGGGTATCCAAGTATTGGGCGGTGCAGGCTATACGCGTGAGTATCAGGCTGAGCAGTTGTGGCGTGACAATCGCCTAAATCCTATTCATGAAGGCACGAATGGCGTGCAGGCATTGGATTTGTCATTTCGTAAGTTGTGGCAAAAAGGTGGGTTAGGCATCCAAATCCTCAAACGTGAAATCACAAAAGATCTAGAAAATATCACTACAACTGAGAGCGCCCAACTTGCAGGTAAGCTGATGCCTTATATGGGTCACTTGCATGAAGTGCTTGTGCATCTCAGCAAAGTTTTACAAACTGAAGAAGCCGTGACATTGACGGGCAACGCGCAAGCACTGATGAATATCTTTGCCTCAATTGTGCTGAGCTGGATTTGGATTCGTCAAGCGAGTAAAGCGGAGCAGTTACTAAGCACCACGCAAGATTCTGAGCAGCAGAACTTCTACAAAGGCAAGATACAAGCAGCAAAGTATTTTATCGATTGGGAATTACCTTTGGTCAAACGCGACATCGAATTATTAACCAACACCAACTCGGTTTGCACTGACATGCAAACAGAATGGTTCTAAGGATAACTCTAAGGAAAGAGACATGACAAAAATTAATAAACAGTGGCGATTAAAAGAAAGACCGGTAGGCGAGCCTAGTGCCGAGACTTGGGATTATACCGAAACAGAAATACCGACTATCACCGATGGTCAGCTACTGATTAAGGTTGAATACATCTCTATCGATCCGGCGATGCGTGGTTGGTTGAACGCTGCCAAATCTTATATTGCACCGGTACAGATTGGTGACGTCATGCGTGCTGGTACTGTGGGCGAAGTGATTGAAAGCAAGCATGAGAAATTTGCGGTTGGTGACTATGTTGCAGGTCACGATGGCGTGCAGTCATATGCGGTCAGTGATGGCGTCAATCTGTATAAAGTTGATCCAAAATTGGCACCATTGTCTTATTACTTGGGCGTGCTCGGTATGCCAGGTATGACAGGGTATTTTGGTTTGCTAAAAACAGGTCAGCCAAAAGCTGGCGAGACTGTGGTTGTTTCTGGCGCTGCTGGTGCTGTCGGTAGTTTGGTTGGTCAGATTGCCAAAATAAAAGGCTGCCGAGTTGTTGGTATCGCGGGCGGTGCTGAAAAATGCAAATTCTTAGTCGATGAGCTTGGGTTTGATGCGACGATTGATTACAAAAACGAAGATGTGAAAAAAGCACTGAAGAAAACCTGTCCTAACGGCGTCGATGTGTACTTTGACAACGTAGGCGGCGATATCTTGAATGACGTGCTCACACAAATCAATCTGCATGCGCGTATCGTTATTTGCGGTGCGATTAGTCAGTATAACAACACCACAGAAGTCAAAGGCCCATCGAACTATTTATCATTATTGGTCAATCGTGCCCGCATGGAAGGCATCGTGGTATTCGATAATCTCAAAGAATATCCAGTCGCCATGAAAGACATCGCTGGCTGGATTCAGTCAGGTGATATGAAAGTAAAAGACCATATCGTTGAAGGCATCGAGACGTTCCCAGATACCTTAATGATGCTCTTTAACGGTGAAAACTTCGGCAAACTAGTACTTAAGGTAGAGGGATAGATCATGACACTGAATACAAACGGAATTGCATCAGATGTAACGGGCAAACGAATTTTGATTACTGGCGGTGCCTCTGGTATCGGTGCAGCAAGCGCTCTATTACTAGCCAGTCGCGGCGCAAAAGTCGTGATCGGTGATATGGCAGAAGAGATGGGGGCTGCGGTTGCCCAGCAAGCTCAAGACGCTGGCAACAGTGTCGTATTTAAAAAAGTAGACGTGACCAGCGGTGATGAAGTACGTGCGTTGTTCGACTTTGCAGTGGAAACGCTTGGCGGTCTAGATGTGGTGGTAAACAATGCTGGTATCGACCATAAGCCTTCGCCAATGCATGAGCTAAGCGATGATGACTTTGATCGCAATATCGCCGTGAATTTAAAAGGTGTTTGGCACTGTATGCGCGCCGCCGTCAACTGTATGCTACCTAATGGTGGTGGTCATGTGATCAACGTAGCATCTATTGCTGGCTTGCGTTCAGCACCGATGATCTCAGCCTACAGTGCGGCTAAACACGGCGTTATGGGTCTGACCAAGTCCGCTGCCCATGAGTACGCGCGCGCCAATATTCGTTTTAACGCGGTCTGCCCAAGCTTCATCGATACGCCAATGGTACGCAATACCATGGCAACGATGGATGAGCGTACGCAGCAAGCAACGGTTAAGGCCAGTCCGATGCGCCGTTTGGGAGACGTTAACGAAGTGTCTGCCGCAATTGCATGGCTTACAAGCGATGAGAGTACCTTTATGAACGGTCATGCCTTTACACTTGATGGTGGTATGCTAGCGTAACCGTGACAATTGAGCGCTTATTATTCAATTCGTTGGTGCTCAATAATCGCTGTTAGATATGACAGCGATTACCTGCGTTTAGTTATCCAATTTTAGATACCTGTTTTGGATAGATGAATTCAGCGCTCAAGAATGATTGAAAATATAAAGTTGATAAAAATATAAGGAACAATGATGAAAGATTTATTTGATTTAACGGGCAAGATTGCTTTGGTCACTGGCGCTAGCCGCGGTATTGGCGAATCTATCGCTCGTCTTTTGGCCTCAAGAGGTGCACATGTTATCGTCTCTAGCCGTAAGATTGATGCGTGCCAAGCAGTGGCCGATAGCATCATCGCAGATGGTCATAAAGCTAGTGCCTTTGCTTGTCACGTGGGCGAGATGGCGCAGATTGACGCGATTTTTGAGCATATCAAAAGCGAGTTTGGCCAAATCGATATCCTAGTGAATAACGCCGCAGCCAACCCATATTATGGTCATATCTTAGATACAGATTTAGCGGCTTTTGATAAGACCGTTGAAGTCAATATCCGTGGTTACTTCTTTATGTCAACAGCCGCTGGAAAAATGATGCGCGAGCAGGGCGGCGGGGTGATTTTAAATACCGCATCGGTCAATGGCTTAGTAGCGGGCGACAAGCAAGGCATCTATTCAATCACCAAAGCGGCGGTCATTAGCATGACTAAAGCTTTTGCCAAAGAGTGTGGCCCACTTAATATCCGCGTCAATGCTTTACTGCCAGGCTTAACCGATACTAAGTTTGCCTCGGCCTTAACCACCAATGATAAAGTGTTAAAAATGGCGCTACATGCTATTCCACTAGGACGTGTTGCGAATCCTGATGAGATGGCTGGCACGGTATTATATCTAGTGTCTGATGCATCAAGTTATACCACGGGCGCGACCATCGTCGTCGATGGTGGTATGTTAGCTTAATCAGCAAACTACAGCATATAAGTTGAAAGAAAAACTTACTATTAAAGATCGCATGAGATTTCTTTTCATGCGGTTTTTTTTCGATTTGATTTTTGATCGAGTGTCTAAATACGCTTAGTGTCATTGCATCGATAGATTATTAATTTAAAGTAAAAATAGGCTGTGTAATGGCATAATAAAGGTATTAACAGCTACTTGAATAATATGGGAATCAAGCATGAATTCAGTGATCAATCATAAAATAAATATAATTTCTCAAAATAAAACATGGCTATTCGTGCCAGCGACTCGCATCGACAGAGTAGCGAAAGCCTTTGCTAGTGGCGCAGGTGCGGTTATTGTCGATTTAGAAGATGCTGTTGCGCCAGAAGATAAAGCAGACGCCCGCAAAGCATTACAACAATATCATGACAGTGTAGATTATCAGCCGATTTGGCTACGTATTAATAGAGCAGGCAGTGATGCATTTATAAAAGATATCGCGCTGTGTCAGCAGATGCCTAATCTTGTAGGAATCGTACTGGCCAAGGCGGAGCAAGCATCAGATATACAGAAAGCCTATCTGGGTACTGGCTTACCTATTATTGCACTGATAGAAAGTGCGGTTGGGTTATACTATATTGATGCGATGGCTAAAGTGTCAGGCTTGGTCGGATTCAGCTATGGTTTTTTAGATTTATGCAATGATTTGCACGTGCAAGTAGGTACGCCTGCTGCTGATATCGTCGCCAATCAGATTCGCTATCAGTTGGTTTTGATATCTAAAGTACATAAGTTAGCAGCGCCCATCGATACGGTCTATCCTGATTTTAATGATGAGATAGGACTAAGTGCCCGAGTAAGTTTATGGTCACAGATGGGTATGTCAGGAATGCTGTGTATTCATCCCAAACAAGTGGCTGTTGTGCAGCGCGCCCTTAAGCCGACAGAGAGTGAGCTATCATTTGCTCAGCGTGTGGTTGAGGAGTATGAGCGCAGTGGACAGGCAGTGTTTGAGATAGATGGTCAAATGGTAGACGCGCCAGTGATTGCGCGCTGTCGCCAGCTATTAGCTTAGTTATTGACGAAGTAGCAGGGAAGCAAATAATGGTTTATTATTCATCATACTTATTTATGATTTAAAAAGAGCTCTATGATTTTTATTAGTAATACCATTAGTCTGAATGATAGTGATGTTGAGATTAGTGCCATACGGGCACAAGGGGCAGGTGGGCAAAACGTCAATAAAGTCTCATCTGCGATTCATCTGCGTTTTGATATCCATACCTCAAGCCTAAGTGATGAGCACAAGCAGCGTTTATTAGACAGTAAAGACAGCCGAATCACCAAAGAAGGCGTGTTTGTGCTTAAAGCGCAGCAGTTTCGTACGCAAGAGCGCAATAAGATAGATGCCTTTGAGCGGCTGCAAAGCTTTATCACCAAAGCTACCTACGTCAATAAAACTCGTAGACCAACCAAACCAAGCAGAAATGCCAAGCGTAAACGCGTTGATGCAAAGATTCAGCGCGGTAAAACAAAAGCCTTACGCGGTAAAGTGAATTTTTAAATGGGTGGCTTATTTCTTATTTTTAAATGAACGAGAAAGCAAAATGCCAGCCCATTTAAATAGCTGGCATTTTTTATAGTCTTATTTACTATTAGGTTTTTAGCTATCTCAGTCTTTTGCTTAACCAAGCCTTCTACTTAACTCAGGAAAGCGCTTTATCATAAATAACATCAACAGCAGCGACACACTGGCGATAGCTGCGCCAACATAGCCCACACTCGATATGGAAATATGCGTTACTGCATAACCACCAAACAGCGCACCTGCGCCAATGCCTAAGTTGATAATCCCTGAGAACATCGACATCAGCATGTCTTGCGCCGTGACATCGACCATGATGACCTTTGCTTGCATAGAAATAATCAGCAGCATAAGCGCCGCGCCCCACAGTAACGCAATGAAACTCAGTGCCCAGATAGAGGTCACGGCAAACAATAGCACCAGCATAGATATCAGCATTAATATGATCGATATCAGCATCAATCTGGTATTAAAACGATCGCCCCAGCGGCTGAATATCACACTGCCGGCAATCCCTGCCACTCCAAATAATAGCAAGACAACAGTCGCGGCGTTTTCACTGATTGCGCCAACCTGCCGCATAAAAGGCTCGATATACGAGTAAGCGGTATAGTGAGCGGTAAAGACCAGTAAAATAAGCAGATACAAACAAACCAATAAAGGGTTTTTAAGCAATTCTGGAATCTTTCTAAACGAGCCTTCAAACATACTCGGCAATGTTGGCAATAGCCTTGCTTGCAAGATAAAGACGATAAAAGCAATCACGCCAATACCGCCAAAGGTTGCCCGCCAACCAAACCATTGACCGACTAAGCGCCCTAGTGGCACGCCAAGCACCATCGCCAATGAAGTACCGGTCGCAAGTACACTAAGTGCCAGTGCTTTTTTGCCTTCTGGTGCCACCCGTATCGCAATCGCTGCGGTGATGGACCAAAATATCGCGTGTGATAGCGCAATACCCACTCGGCTAATCAGCAATACATCAAAGCTCCAAGCAAATACTGACAACACATGGCTGGCAATAAAAACCACAAACAAGCCCAAAAGTAAGCTTTTGCGCTCAAAGCGGCTGGTAAGTAGCATCAATGGCAATGACATCGCCGCGACAATCCACGCATACAGCGTCAACATCCAGCCAGTTTCTGCTGTAGTGATGGAAAAATCTTGGGCAATATCACTTAATAGGGCAACGGGGACAAATTCGGTGGTATTCATAATAAAGGCGCTGACGCCCATTAAGAATACTTGGAAATACTGAGTTCGGCGAGCATTTGCGCTCACCTCAAGGTTATGTTTCATATGATCCAATACAAATAAAGAAGGCGCTAATAGTGCAAATTAGCTGAAAAATAATTCATGAGTTTAAGAATAACGGCGGCATAGGTCGTAATGATGAAAAAGAGGAGGGCAAGATAGCAAATCAGTTGCGGTATGTCAGAGCCTATCATCAGACCCTACTATTTTATCAGGAATCGACGGTGTTTTTTGTAGGAGAGTCTTTAAAATTAGCGACCGAATAATTGGTTGAATGGTTAAGTAAATCTAATGATGACATCAGTGTCAGTTACATAGTGCTTATAGTGAGGTATCGCTATTTACGCTTGAATATAGGTATGATGACGCCATAGGCTAGGAATGCCTGATAACGTGATTTTAAATAATCATTGATATTTTACTAGGGCGTGTCTTCATTTCAAAAATGGCGATAAAAATGAGATAAATTGCCGTCAAACAAGAAGAATAGCGTAGATAATATCGAGATATTAACAAGCTATTTGACGATGTTTGGCAAGATTTAGCCATTTTTAACCCATTTAGATGACTATCGAGTGAATTAAGGACACGCCCTAATATGGAATAAAAGAAAAGCAATCTATGAAAACAGACACCAATAAACCATTAGCCTTTAGAAGATATCCTTCAACAACGGCGCTGCAATGTTTTGAGACCGCTGCTCGTCATTTGAGTTTTACCAATGCCGCGCAAGAGATGCACATGACCCAAAGCGCCATCAGTAAGCAAGTGGCGCAGTTGGAGGAGATGCTAAACCTGTCTTTGTTTTATCGGACGCCGCACCGGATTTCATTGACCCCTGCTGGCAAGTCATATTATCTTGAAGTGTTAGAGATTTTAAAACATATCGAGGTGGCAACCACCAATTTGATGTCGCATAGTAGTAATACTGAGCTGCTAAAAATTGTCTCGCATCCGACATTTTGTGCCCGTTGGTTGATTCCAGCACTCAGTGGCTTTAGTCAAAAATATCGGCTTATCAACCTAGATATCAAAGAGCTGGTAGGGCCGTTTTTTTCTGAAGACCAAAATGTTGATATTGCTTTTTTATATGGCGATGGCATGTGGGGCAATATGGAGGCCATAAAATTGTTCGATGAATATTGCGTTGCGGTCTGTCAGCCGCAGTATTTGCGAGATAAAACACTGAGTACCGAGTGTTTAGATGACTATGTCCTATTGCAAATAAGCTCGCGTTTAAGTGCGTGGTATGAGTACTTTAAGCAACAAGATATCAGCGTCGACGGCACCTTTGTAGGACCACGTTTTGAGACTTTTCATGCTTGCATCTCTGCCGCCTTACTGGGCTATGGTATAGCCTTGGTGCCGTTGCGTTTGGTTGAGCCTGAGCTACAATCAGGCGCTTTAGTCATGGCGTGGGATTATGCGGCAAAGGGTCGCGGCAGCTATTATGTGACTTATCCTGTTTCTTCGGGACAATCGCATAAGGTCAAAGCAGTTTTAGAATGGATTACGGCTTATTTAACAATCTCAGATCAGCGTGAAAAGGCGTTAGGGCTTGCTTTATAATTTATATCTTATTATTTTATCCTACAAAGTTATCTGCTGTGAGAATTTAACAAGCTAAACAAAAAAAACTGCCTTAATACGCAGTTTTTTTGTTTTTAAAAGATTCGTTTAGGGAGTTAATTTACTGGTAATGACAAAAAGGAATGCCACCACAACTATTATTCGTTTGCTGCCGGAATGATGTTTTGTTGAAATGAGTCTAACTCAAGGAAGAGATAGAGATTCATCATGGACAAGCTTTATAACGTGACCGATGCCTTTACGATGGTGCATCCGCTCACGCTCATCAAGGGCAAAAACGCCAGAGTTTGGGACGACAATGACCGGAGCTATATCGATTTTGTCGGTGGTATTGGTGTTTTAAACTTTGGTCATTGCCACCCTCACATCGTTAACGCCATCATTCAGCAAGCCCAGGCGCTGATTCACTATGCCTACAATGCGGCAGCGCATCAGCCGTATCAAAGCTTTATGCCGCGATTATGTGAGCTGGTGTCTATCAACGGCGAACTGGCAGGCATGCTGACTAACTGCGGTGCAGAAGCGACTGAAAACGCCATAAAAATCGCTCGTCTAAAGACAGGGCGCACGGGTGTCATTGCCTTTGATGGTGGCTTTCATGGGCGCACACTGGCTGCCGTCAATCTCAATGGTAAGGTCGCGCCTTATAAGCGCGGGCTTGGTGCATTAGGGAGCGGCGTTTATCACATTCCTTTCCCCAGTCCCGATAACAATATCAGCGACGAGCAAGGGATTGATGCGCTCCAGCGTTTATTTATGGTAGAAACCGATATCAATAATATCGGTGCCATCATCGTCGAACCTGTACAAGGAGAAGGCGGCTTTCAGTTGTTATCGCCCACCTTTGCGCAGTATCTACGTAAGTTTTGTGATGAGCACGGCATGTTACTCATCATGGACGAAATCCAATCTGGCTACGGTCGTACGGGTACGCCGTTTGCTTTTACCCATTTAGGGATTGAGCCTGACCTTATTTTACTTGGCAAAAGTATCGCAGGCGGCTTGCCATTAGGCGCAGTCATAGGAAAGGCTAGTGTGGTCAATGGTTTGCCTAAAGGCAGTTTGGGCGGTACCTATTCTGGCAATCCAGTTGCTTGCGCCGCTGCCAATGCCACGCTTGATATCATGCAAGCCGATGACGTTTGGCAGTCAGCCAAGCATTATGCCCAGACAATTGAGATGACCATCAGCCAATGGCAGCAAGAAGGTATCTCACCTTGGTTATTTGGTCTTACCGGTATCGGTGCGATGCGCGGTATCGAGCTGCGCCATCCTGAGCATGATGTGCATCCAAGTGTGATGGCGCAAGTATTAACCAAAGCACGCGAGCGTGGTCTATTGCTGATGCCAAGTGGGCAATATCGCCATATCATTCGCTTATTGCCGCCACTCACCATAGAGCCTGACACCCTAAAAGAAGGGTTGGATATTCTAAAAGAGGTGCTCATCGCGCTTCCTGATGGATTGCCTGCCGCTTAATGTTTAGGAGTGCTTAGGCATGTTTAGGCGTGCTTAGGATAGATAGCGCATCGTCATAACCAAATGCTCGAAATAAAATACTTATTATTAAGCTAAAAATTTATTAACTCTATTACAAGGATGTTTATTTGTGAAAAATAGTAGCGTCAGTCCAGATAAGGATTTTATCTGCAGCGATGATATCCGCCATCATTTCTCTATGGCCATGTCAGCGATGTACCAAGATGAGGTGCCGCTATACGGCGACTTGGTTGATTTGGTCAGTGATGTCAATGCCGAAGTATTAACCTCACATCCCGATATTAAATCACAACTGCTACATACGGGTGAGATTGAACGTCTAAGCATGGAGCGTCACGGGGCGATTCGAGTGGGTACCGCAGCAGAGCTGAGCATGATGCGCCGTCTTTTTGCCGTGATGGGTATGCACCCTGTCGGCTACTACGATTTAGCGCCTGCTGGCGTGCCGGTGCATTCAACAGCTTTTCGCGCGCTTGACTCGCATTCTTTACATAAAAGTCCCTTTCGCGTTTTTACCTCATTATTGCGTTTAGATTTGATTGCCGATGAAAATTTACAACAAGAAGCCACGGCCACACTGGCGCAGCGTCAGATATTCACTACTGGCGTTATTGAGCTCATTGAGATTTTTGAGGCGCAAGGTGGCTTGACTGCTGCGCAAGCAGAGCAATTTGTACAAGAAGCGCTAGAGACATTTCGCTGGCATGATAAAACGCCGGTGGCAAAAGCGCTCTATCAGCGTCTATTAAATCAGCATCCGCTCGTCGCTGATGTGGTCGGCTTTAAGGGTCCACATATCAATCATTTAACGCCTAGAACATTGGATATTGATGCCGTACAACAAGGCATGCAAGCAAGAGGCATACCCTCAAAAGCCATCATCGAAGGGCCACCGCGTAGAGCGTGTCCTATCTTATTAAGGCAAACCAGTTTTAAAGCGCTACAAGAAGCGGTTGGCTTTAAAGTTGCTAATAATGCAGACGCTAGCCATGAAGAGTACGAGCAAGGGCACCATACCGCGCGCTTTGGAGAGATTGAACAACGCGGTGTGGCGTTAACGCAAAAGGGCCGCGCGCTTTATGATGAATTATTGGCCGAAGCTCGCCGCCAGCTTGGTGTTACCCCAAATGAGGACAATGCGGCTCAATACAATCAAATTTTAACCAAGGTATTTACCGCTTTTCCTGATGATTATCAAACCCTACACGATGAGGGGCTGGCGTATTTTTATTACCAGTTGACGGATAGCACCCTTGATTCTGAGGACGGTCAAGCGTTGTTGGCCGCCACCTTAAGCACTGATGATTTGAATAAACTGCCTAATGCTAAGCTGACTGCTCTGATTAATGATGAAGTGCTTCGCATTGAACCCATCGTTTATGAGGATTTTTTGCCCGTCAGTGCCGCCGGTATCTTTCAATCGAATCTGCAAGAGGCGCAGCCAAGCCAATATGACGATTACTCAAGCCAACAAGAGTTTGAGCGTGATTTGGGCGCCGCCATTTATGATGAGATGGCATTGTATGAAGCGATGCAGGCGCAAAGCCTTGAGCAGTGCCTGTTTAGTGTCAGTGTTTAGTAAAATTTAGGCTAGAAATGTCTAGCTTATAGCCGACTTATTAGCACGTCATTCCAAAAAGGAATGACTGCAAGAAATTTATTATTTTGCAACTTAGTAGGTAGCAGGGTAATTTTATAAGTCAGTCAAGGACGTAGTAAACCATTATACCAATATGCAAGGGATTGATTATGATTAAGCAATATATGTCTGCAATGGGCGTAGAAGAAGCACACTATCAAAATGGCGACTTTGAAGTCACCACCCCAATTGATGGCTCAGTCATCGGTAAAGTCACGTTAGATACAGTGGCCGACGTCGATACTAAAATCCAAAATGCCAAACAAGCCTTTCAAGAATGGCGTGTCGTTCCTGCCCCTAAACGTGGTGAGCTGATTCGTCTGTTGGGTGAAGTCCTGCGTGAGCACAAAGAAGATTTAGGTATCTTAGTATCGCTAGAAGCCGGAAAAATTAAAGAAGAAGGTCTTGGCGAAGTCCAAGAAATGATTGATATTTGTGACTTTGCCGTGGGCGTATCGCGTCAGCTTTATGGTCTAACCATCGCCTCAGAACGCCCAGGTCACCACATGCGTGAGACATGGCATCCACTTGGCGTCATCGGCGTCATCTCTGCCTTTAACTTCCCAGTCGCCGTTTGGTCTTGGAACACGGCATTGGCCATCGTTTGTGGCAACCCTGTCATCTGGAAACCTTCAGAAAAAACCCCACTTGTCGCCTTAGCTTGCCAAGCGTTATTTGAAAAAGCCTTGGCAAAATTTGGTGAAGCACCAGCACATTTATCGCAAATCATATTGGGTAAAACCGATATCGGTAATGCGTTGGTTGAAAACAAAGACATCGCTTTAGTCAGTGCCACCGGTAGTACGCGCATGGGCCGAGAAGTGGGACCGAAAGTGGCTGAGCGTTTTGGTAAATGCTTGCTAGAGCTTGGCGGTAATAACGCCATGATTTTGGCACCCACTGCTGATTTAGATTTGGCGCTACGAGGCATTTTATTCTCAGCAGTAGGAACGGCAGGTCAGCGCTGCACCACCTTACGCCGTCTGTTCGTTCATGAGTCGGTCAAAGACGATATCTTACCGCGCGTTAAGTCTGCATACGAGACGGTGAGCATCGGCCATCCGCTTGAAGGCAATTTGGTCGGTCCACTGATTGATGAAGACAGCTTTAATAATATGCAAGCGGCGTTAGAAAAAGCCCGCAATACTGGCGGTAAAGTCACGGGCGGCGAACGGGTGCTGATGGATAAATTCCCCGATGCTTATTATGTGACCCCGGCGATTGTTGAGCTTGATGAGCAAAATGACGTGGCACGTAGTGAGACGTTTGCACCGATTGTATATGTCATGCCTTATAAAGAATTTGACGATGCGCTAGCGATGCAAAACGATGTCCCACAAGGGCTGTCATCTTGTATTTTTACCAATGACTTACGTGAAGCTGAAACTTTCCTCAGTGACCGCGGTAGTGATTGCGGTATCGCTAACGTCAACATCGGCACCAGTGGCGCTGAGATTGGCGGCGCATTTGGCGGCGAAAAAGAAACCGGCGGTGGTCGTGAATCAGGTTCGGACGCATGGAAAGCTTATATGCGTCGTCAGACCAATACGGTCAACTACTCAACTGAGCTACCACTGGCGCAAGGCATCAACTTTGGCTAATAACAATGTGACGTGACGTGATGCTTGTTAAGTAGGCTTAGCGCCTATTTAGCAAGCCAATCATCAAGTATTTTTATTTTAGTAATAAAGCCTGCGGAAGTGATGAATAACTATTCATGATATCAAAAACAGGCTTTTTTACTCCCTTTTCAGTACTCTTTTCAGCGCTTTTTTAGCATTATCAGCAGCCATGGATTGGTTGTTTCCACTACTGTTATATCTATGACAGCAGTATCCACTACTAAGGAAGGTAGGTATCTTATGATGGATGATAAACCTTATGACGAAGCTAAAGAGGGCTACGGTCCGTCTTCTAGTTTTTTATTAGATATTGCACCTTTGGTGTTGACTGCCATTATTCTGATGGTGCAGTTTTTCGTATTCAAAGATTTTACCCCTCACATTCCCTTAGCTTGCGGTATTTTAATCACCGGCTTGTTTATGAAGCTGCGTGGCCGTGACTGGGATGGCATGGAACAACGCTTTTTAAATGTTGTTAAAATTGGTCTACCGGCCATGATTATCTTGATGGGCGTTGGTATGCTTATCGGCGCCTGGATTATCGCTGGTACCGTTCCCACGATTTTATACTACGGTTTTAGCGTTTTTTCTCCTTCATCATTCCTAGTCTCTGTCTGTATCATCTGTGCCATTATTTCTGTAGCAACCGGTACCTCTTGGGGCACGGTTGGGACGGTTGGTCTTGCCATGATGGGTATTGGGCTAGGATTGGGCATCCCGCCGTCACTAACGGGCGGCGCTATCGTTTCTGGTGCTTTTTTTGGTGACAAAATGTCTCCATTATCTGACACCACCAACTTAACCCCAGCCGCTGCTGGTGTTGACCTTTGGGAACATATCCGCGGTATGCTGCCAACGACGGTACCTGCCATGGTAACTGCATTGATTATCTATGCGTGGATCGGTATGAGCTACGGCACAGAAAATGTCGATTTAACCTCAATTAAAGAAATTCAAACCTCACTAGCGGCCAACTATAACTTGAGCATCATTACGTTATTACCGGCTGTTGTCGTTGTCATCGCAGCGGTGATGAAAATGCCTGCCATTCCAACGGTATTATCAGGTGTGGTGGTTGCAGGCTTAGTCGCGTTTTTTATGCAAGGCGTGGGTGTGCACGACATTTTTACTGTCTTACAAAATGGCTTTGTCAGTGAAACGGGCTTTGCTGTCGTTGACCAGCTACTGTCTAAAGGCGGCATTATGTCGATGACGTGGGTCGTGACTTTGACCATCTTTGCTTTAGCCTTCGTCGGCTCAATTGAGCATTACGGTACGCTAAAAGCCATCATGGCAAAAATTAATAAAATGGTGAAATCGAGATTTGGTCTAGTAATGACCACTTATGCCAGCACGCTTGGTGTCGGTACGCTCATCGGTGACGTCTATACCACCCTGGTATTGCCAGGCCGTTTATTAAAAGACAAATATCAAGAAATGGGCTACAAACGCACGACACTCACCCGTTCTATTGAAGATACTGGCACTCTGTTATCTCCTCTGATTCCTTGGAACATGGGTGGTAGTTTCGTTGCGGCAACACTAGGTATTGCGACCATCACTTATGCACCATTCGCCTTTGCCTGTTGGTTATCGCCGCTATTTGGTTTGTTATGGGTGTTCTTAGATAAATTTATTCCCCGTGAAGAACCTATTGTTAATAACGACACAAGCACGCTTTCCACTGTAGACAACGTGTAATTTAGAAGGAATATAAGATGTTGCAAGAGCAATGTTTGTGGAATATTACGGCACCTATTATTGATACTTACAGCCAGATGAATAGCGATACTGAAGCAACTATCTGTATCATAGGCGGCGGTTATACCGGGTTATCAGCTGCGATTCATTTAGCAGAAAAAGGCGTCAAAGTTATCCTCTTAGAGAGCCATACCATTGGCAGTGGCGGTTCAGGAAAAAGCGTAGGGCTCGTCAATGCAGGTACTTGGGCGCGCCCTGATGATTTAAATATTGCTCTAGGTGAAGCGGCAGGTGAGCGTTTAACTGAAGCCCTCGGACAAGCGCCAAGCTTAGTATTCGACTTAATCAAGCGTTATAATATCGATGCCCAAGCAACTCAAGCCGGTAATATCCACATGGCACATAACGCTAAAGGTGAAGTCGATGTCGATATTAGATACGAGCAGCTTAGCCGCCGCGGTGCGAATGTTGAGGTATTAACCGGCAGTAAGTGCCATGAATATTGTGGAACTAAGAACATCAATAAAGCACTACTCGATCACCGTGCTGGTACCATAAACCCGCTGGCTTATGTCAGAGGGCTGGCCAAAGTAGCAACCAGTCTTGGTGTCACTATTTATGAGCATTCCGCTGTTGAAGCACTAGAAAAAGTAGACGGTCATTGGTATACAAGAACCGCTAAATCTCGCGTCAAGTCCGATCGCGTCATCATTGCGACCAACGCTTATACCGAAGGCGAGTGGACAGAAATCACAAAGACATTTTATCTGGTTTATTACTATCAGATTGCATCTGAGCCACTGAGTGGCGAGGCGGCAGATCGTATTTTGCCATACAAAACAGGGGCATGGGATACACGCTTGGCCTTGTCTAGCTTTCGCCGTGATGACGATGATCGCCTATTATTGGGAACGGTGGGTGGTACACAGCTTAAACCAAAATCCTTTTATCAATCATGGGCCAATGCGGTGCAAAAGAGCTATTATCCAGATTTGCCAGCATTTAAGTGGCAGTACGAGTGGACGGGTAGCTTTGGCTTCACGCAAGATCATATTTTTCGAGTCATGGAGCCCGACGAGGGCTTGCTGACAGCAACGGCCTATAACGGACGCGGCATTACCACAGGCACGCTCATGGGTAAGTGCTTTGCAGATTATATAATGACAGGTAATAGAGCCAGTATTCCCTTACCATTTAAGACCTTAGAAGAGGCAAAAGTTTCTTTTGGCGGGATGAAATCTGGCTTTACTGAGTTGGGACTGACTTTATATCATGCAGGTCAATGTCTAAAAATAATTAGATAGCTTTGCTGAGTCATCGTCTGATTTTTTCTACCGTTTTTAAATATAAAGGTATTCAGACTTTGACGGCGATAGAGAGGCCGTAACAATCGTGTGATTACCAAAGCGTATTAATATCAGTATTTATTTTCTATTATCTGATATGCTATCATCTTTAAGTCATTATCGTGGGTTTAACAGTTTTGTCATTGCCAGTCATTATCGTTATGAATGGTGGCGAACAAACCTTGCAACTTCCAGCACGATATAAAACAATTCTGGTAAAGCGCATGAGCCTGTACTCCGACATCCTCATTTGTGCCTGATTTTATTTGCCTATTTGGGCGTATTTCACCCTTTTTCGTCGGAGTTACAGGAGT
>NZ_JADQAH010000068.1:0-3122 GCF_022129225.1 Psychrobacter sp. Ps7
ATTAATACGCTTAGTTTACCAAGTTTAGTTGTACGGTTTCTTCAGCATAGCTCATATTGTGTCATTGATAAATTATCTCCGTCTTCTTATCAATATACAGCTGTCTATGGCTTACTATTTGCCTTACCTTTTGTGATAATTTTTCTGATTAGTGAAGTTTTTTATCCGATTAATTGGTATGCAGTTAATATGAAAGAGGTCGAATTGACTGCGGCACAAGCGGTAGTTCAAAGTTCTCTTTTTTTACCATTTACTATAGGGCTGATTCTATTGACTCATTTAATCATAAGGTGGTTGATATGCCTTAGGAGAGGTCGATAGGTATACCTATGGGGAGGGGGGCAATCAGGTGCTCTCACTGATTTGGCGCCCTATACAGGCATCGAGCTGTATGATTAAAATCTCCCAAGTTTAACTGTACGGATTTGACAGCAGGGGTCATTACCTAATGAGTATAAGTCGTCCGATAAGAACTATAAAGAAATAGACGTTAAAGAAATATGTGATAGCCAGAATTTTTTCTTTGTTGTAGCTTAAAAGATAGGTATATCTAAAAAATTTCTGCTAGTTGTCTGACTAAAACTTCCAAAGCTTGAGTGTACGGCATCGACGGCAGGGGTCAGACATCGAACTGTAGGTTATAACCCTAATTTTTGAGGAGGTATTTAGATTTCAGATATCTATTTTTGATAAAGTCTTCGATACTCAGCACAGGCAAACGGATATCCATTGCTGCAAGACTTTTGATACCATTCTAGCGCTTTGTTTTTATCCTGCTGTATATTGATACCCTTCTCATAGAATACTGCCAGCCCTGATTGAGCCATTGGAAGATCCTGCAAAGCTGCCTTGCGCGTCCACTCAAAAGCCTTCGTATCACTTTGGGTTGTACCTTTACCTTTAAGGTACATATCTCCAATTTTTGATTGGTATAAGTCAATACCGTCATTGGCTAAGTTTTGATATAACTCAAACGCTTTAGCATCGTTTTGATCTACGCCTTGACCCTTCTCATACATCAATGCCAGCATCCCCTGCATTTCTTTATGTCCATGGTTAGCTGCTTGTTGTAACCAATAAAATGCTTTTGAATAATCTTGAGGAACGCCTCTACCATAGTAGTATATAAGCCCTAATTCCGCTTGGCTTGAAGCATCTCCTAGATTAGCTTGTAATGTGAGATTTTCAAAATCCTTCTCAACATCAGATTTTACGGTTGGAACATTGTTTTGAGTGCTCTCCCTCTGAGTATCAATAACTTTAGTACACCCTGTCAGCATAATACACGTCAGCAAAAATACTGCTAGTCTCTTTTTCATGACTGCTTGTCCTTTTAGTTAATCAAGGTAACACTAACCTTTTTTAACTGACCTTGAGTGTGGAAATATCGTAACTATTACTAATACAATGCCAGCTACAACTAAAATTAATGGACTCAATTGCAGAATATGAACTGAACCAAATATAAGAAAATACATACAAACTGCTATAACCTGAAAATCGTAAGTATGGTCTTTAAAGAATTTAAATATAATAATTAAAAGAAGCGCTATACCTACTATAAGGAAGAAAGTTCCATCAAGAAACATGTCTTTCATAAAAAAATAATAGATCACAGCAAATATGATATAAATGCCTAAACCAATTTTTCTATGAATTGAGTTTTTCTGTGTGGACTTAGTATTTTCTAATTCATCTCTCATAAAGCTATTAACCCCTATCACCTAACATAAAAATATAAATTAACAATTTTTACTATTGTTGGAACACGTTAGATCCTTATATAGGAAACCAAACCAGTGAGAGGGCCTGAGTGGTCCCTTATAGGTATACCTGATAACCGTTATTTTTTTAACTCTAAAATATGTTATTCCTACTTAGCTATGTTTTTTTATGGAGGTTTTTAATGAAGACAGTATATGTTCTTGAACATGCTATTGATGGTTTGACCGAAAACATGAGATTATTAGGCGTTTATGACTCTAAACAAGAGGCAGAAAAGGCTATTAAAACCCTTAGTGACAAGCCAGGCTTTAAAGATCATCTTGATGATTTTTTGATAGATGAGTACGAATTAAATAAACTTTGTTGGTCTAGTGGTTTCTAAGCTATCCGATGCCCTTATAGTGCACCGAACCAGTGAAGGTATACCCCAAGGGAACCAGTTATTTCACCCTTCAAACCTATTAACAGACCACTTAAAACAGACTGTTAATATGGAACCATCTATAACAGACTTTAGAATTATAGGACTGGTTGCTGTGCTTTTTTCCTATCATTAGCCTATACCTAAAACATAAAACCTTTAAATAATAATTTATCTATCATTAGACTTGTCTATGATATTAAATGATAGTAATATCTTGCTATTATCAATAAACATTAATTATTAAGTCTAAGTAATAGAGGTGGCGTTATGACCATTCGTATTTATGTGAGAGCCAGCACTAAGGATCAAGACGCTACCAGAGCATTATCTGATTTAGTGACTTTCAGTACAGGTTACGATGATAACCATGTTGATTACGTTGAGCATTTCAGTGGTACTAAGCTAGATAGACCGGCACTCACTAAGTTACTTGATGATGCCAACCAAGACGATATTCTGTTGGTTGAAAGCGTGGATAGATTAAGCAGGCTATCTCAAGATGATTTTGCAATTCTAAAGCAGCGTATCAAAGACAAGGGCTTACGATTGGTGGTGGCTGACCTACCAACCACACATACGGTTAGCAAGGGTATGACAGGCGACATCCTCAGGGTAATTAACGACATGCTGATCGACTTATTAGCAACGATGGCAAAGCTTGATAACGATAAGCGTAGAGAGCGTATCAAACAGGGACTGGCTAACAGTGGCTATAAGCCCACTGGTAAGAAGCCTAATACAACGAAACACAATCGTATCAGAGAATTAGACAGTCAAAAAAATATGACAAAAGAGGAGATCGCTAAGGCAGTTGGTGTTGGGGTGGCTACGGTTTATCGAGTATTAAAGCAAGGATGATAGCTGAGGTATTTTAATTGTTTATTTGCCTTTTTATAGATACAATGCGATCAGATATATAATAGACCTCTTGCAAAAGTCATAAACCAAGCTCGAAATTAACAACACCGGCGAA